>DAOOIV010000023.1 GCA_035384605.1 Phycisphaerae bacterium | reverse complement strand
CAGCCTGTTCAGAAATATGAGAAGCGGTAGGATAAGTCGGAAAGGTCCGCTAGACCCTTAGACTCTTAGGAAGAACCGGGCATCCAAGCTCCTAATAGTCTAGCAGCCTAAAGGACTAAGGCGGACCGCCTTTTTGCGGACCGCAACCCAAGCGCTCTGCGATCCCAGAACATGCGCGCAAGCCGCATAGATGTCTGGCCGTAAGGTTCTAAAAGTCATCCTGGCTTGCAAGCCCGTTCATGTGCGTCAGATCGCCCCATACCAGGAGTCGCCACCGCGTTCCCTGGACCTCAAACCGATTCATGCTCGCGTTGAACAGGCTCCATCGCCGCGGGGCATTGATCGGCAACTGCATCGTGTGGCGAAAGGCGGCGCTGAGCGGGCCGCCATGGGTCACCACCACCACTCTGCGGCCCGGGTACCGGTCGGCGATCGATTGCAGACCTGTGATCACGCGATCGTGACATTGTCGCATGCTTTCCCCGTCAGGAATGACATAATCGACCTGACGCGAGGCGAAACGGTCATATTCCACCGGAAATCGCCGGTTCATTTCTTCGACGGTCAAACCCTGAAAAATGCCCATGTTGCGTTCGCGAAGACGGGCATCGGGGATGACCGTCACGCCCTTTGCCCTGCCCAATACCTCCGCCATCCGGATCGCCCGGCCCAAGTCGCTGCTGTGAATCGCGTCGATGCGCTCTTGCACCAGTCGTGCCGCCACCGCTTCGGCCTGACGAAAGCCGCGCGGCGTCAGGTTGCTGTCCGCGTGTCCCTGCATGCGGCCGTCGAGGTTCCACTCGGTCTCGCCGTGGCGAACGATGATCAATTCGGTGCTTGGTGTCGGTGTCATCGGCAAGGCTGATGGGGCAGGTCTGCGTTCTCCTTCATCCCGAGGACCACGGAGGGCTGCGACCTTGCCCTACCGTTCTTTACTGCTCCAGGCTCAGCCGCCCCCCCAGTCGGCTCATACAGTCCACAAAGGTGGGAAAGGTCACTTCCATCGCCTCTGCGGTCTGAATGATGGTCCGGCCTTCGACGGCCGACCCGGCCACCGCCAAAGCCATGACCACGCGGTGATCATGGTGGCCGTCGACTTCCGCTCCCCGCAGACGGCTTTGCTCAATCTCCAGGCCGTCCGGCCTTTCCCGGATGACGGCGCCCATCTTGGACAGTTCCGCGGCCATGACGGCGATGCGATCGGTTTCCTTGAGCCGGGCCTGCGGAACGTTGACGAGCGACGTCTTGCCAAAAGAAAAGCATCCGACAACCGCCATCATCGGCAGGGCGTCAGGGGTAGCGTTGAGGTCAATCTCGCAACCCTTCAATTCACCCGGTCGAACGCGGATACCGTCGGGCTGAACGTCAATCCGGGCCCCCATCAGGCGCAGATAGTCGATCACTGCCTTATCCCCTTGCGGATCGTTCATGTCAAGCCCGCGGACCAGCACATCGTTATCGCCCAGCGCGCCGGCAGCAAGGAAGAAAGTCGCCGAGGAGAAATCCGCCGCCACCCGCCGCGAGAGCGGGCGGTACTGCTGGCCACCCGGAACGTGGAACCGCCTCAGTTCATCACGTTCGAGTGTGATACCGCTGTGTTTCAGCCAGTCGAGCGTCATCTCCACATAAGGCGCCTCGTTGAGCAGAGGCACGTCGATCTCGCTGTCGCCGTCGGCCAGGGGACAAGCCATCAGCAAGCTGGTCAGGTACTGGCTGGAGACGGCCTCGATGCTGGTCTTTCCCCCGCGGAGACGGCCGCCGACCACCAGCGGTGCACAGCCATTCCCCAACGTGCTCGTGACCGAAGCACCGAGGTCATTGAGCGATTGTGCCAGCGGCCCGATCGGACGCCGGCGAATCTGATGGTCGCCCGTGAACACGGCCAGGCCATTCGAGAGCAGGGCCGCTGATCCCGTGGCGATGCGCAGCGTTGTACCTGAGTTGCGGACGTCAATTACGTTGGCAGGAGCTTTCGGCCTGCCCGAAAAACCATGTACTACCCATGACTCCGGCCGAGTGGCGTCGATTTCAGCGCCCAGCGCCCGATAGGCGTCCACCGCCGCCAGAGTATCGGCCGAGATCAGCGGCGATTCGATACGGCTCTCTCCATCGGCAAGGGCCGCGACCGTAATTGCCCGTATGGTATGCGACTTCGAGCCGGGAATGTCGACGGCTCCAGACAACCGAGACCGCAAGCAAACCAGACGCATCTGACCTTTCCTCCAGCGCAACATGCGGGACCGCCATCCGATGTACGACCACGTCTTATGTGGGAGCGGCGTCTTATCCGTCGGCCCTGTAGGGACACTATAGCCGCAGAGGCGGCCTGAGTCACTGGGCTTTGCTCGTATTTCGCAAAGCAGGGCCGTGCCGCCGTAGGCAGCAAAGGCCTGTCGGATGATCGGTGAGAACGGCGGGCTCGGTCGCCCCGAAGGCCTCCATTCGGCTTGAGCTCATGGCCGAAAGCGACACTGCCCAACCAGGCAAATGAAGAAGAAGGGGCACCGACTTGAGGATCGGTACCCCTTCGGAATGGACTCCTTCGGCTCCGGTTTACCAGCTCATGCCATTGGTTCCGGAGTTGCTGCCGTAAATCAGATACATCTCTCCGGTATCGACCTTGCGAAGACTCGGGTTGTACGGGTACACCGTATCAGCCTCGGGCAGGCCCAGGAGGATGTCGTCAAACCCGTCGCCGTTGACGTCGCCCGCGCCGCTGGCCCACGTGATACGAGCGGCGTTGGCATCCGTCATGCCATAAGGCGTTACGAACACCAAACCTGGCACGGTCGACCCGACCTGACTCAGGTTGATCGTCTTGTTGGCCAGATGCGGCCCGCCGAACAACAGGTAGGCCACACCCTGACGGCGTAAGCCGTTGATCAGTCGGATCTCGTCGGGGGCCACAATCACCAAGTCATCGATACCGTCCGCGTTGAAGTCGCCGACGTCATTGATGACCGCGCCCGCGTGCCCACCGGCCTGGCGACCGTAGATCCGAACGCCCGGCAACGTCGGGCCGCCCACGTGGCCGACGTTGAACTTGTTGACTCCGGCAAAATGCCGACCGCCGAATACGATTCCGATGAACCCCGACTCGGGACCGCCGATACCGTCGCTGCCGGCATATTGCGAGGCAAAGGCGATGTCCGGGTGACCGTCCTGGTTCACATCGCCGATCAGCGTCTGCGATTCACCAAACCGGTCGTTGTTGCGGTCTCCATGGATTTCCAGGCGCGGGCTGTTCCAAATATCCAGATCAAATTCCTCAAGATTGGTCATATCAGGATTGTCGAAATCGGGTCGGCCGAAGACGACATAAACGATTCCGTTGTCGATCAGCCCGTTACGATCGGCACCTGGGGCGCCCGCCACGATATCCTGAGAACCGTCGCGGTTGAAATCACCGGCCGGGCCCGCATAACCGAACAGATCGCCGGCCATTTCGCCGGTGATGACTTGGCTTCCAGAGCGACCGGTTCCATCGGTTCCGCCGGGGATAATCCGCGTACGGAACCCGCAACCCACTAACGCCGGGAACGACTGGATGTCCGGAGTCGTGGAGCCGGGCAACCGGCTGGTGTAGTCAAACCACTCGAAATACCAGACGCGACCACGGTTGCGGCCGTTCTTCGGTGAGGAAATCACCAGGCTCGGCCCCCATCGGGCGGTCAGGCCCGGCGTCGAGTCGGAGATGCTGGGCATGCTGTTGACGGTCAGCCCGAACAGGTTGTCCGGAATGATCGAGTACGGCCACGTGCGATTGACCGAACCCGTGAGGGTTCCCGGAATATCGAGGTCGTCGAAGTAGGCTCCCCTGAATCGTGCACCGTTAAAGCCCAAGGCCTGTCCCACATCTTCCAACCCGTAGATGTCGTTATTCAGGGAGTTGTTGCTCCCCACAACAATCGCGTAGCCGCTGGCGATGGGTGTCTGGACAAAGAGGTCCTCGTCGTTGGAACACAAATAGGGTGGTGGCGGCGGATCAGGCGGCGGTTGAGGTACGATCAAGTCTTCGTGCCAGTCGTATGCCCCCATCTCGTCGTTATCCGGCGGCTGATCCGAGTAGGGGTTGGGCATATAGTCGAAATAGCACGATGGGGGACTGCTGTCGCATGGATCATCGTCCACGCGATCGTAGAACACCTCAGTGTAGGGCGCTCCGAAAACGATCTCGGAGAGATTATCACCGGTCACATCGCCCACGCGGGCCACGGACACGAGGCCCTGGCTCTTCGTTGAGTAGGGCATCGTAAACAGCGCACCGGCATAGGTGGTGGTGATGCTGTTCAGCGGGATGTCCCCCCCGAACTGCTGTCCAGCCATGCCCAGCACCAGGTGGGCGGACCCCATCGCGTCCATGCCATAGCCCCGACCGTAGCGGCTGACGATCACAAAATCATCAATGCCGTCGCCGCTCATATCACCGACGCCCACACCCGTGTAGCCGGATTGTCCGTTTTCGTCGAATCCATAGAACTTCGCGCCGCGGATCGTGCGGCCCACTTCGGCCAAGTCGACCAGCCCCGCGTTACCCGTGGCCGTGGAGGAGACCGTGACACCGCCCCAGGCATAACGGCTCACCGGCGGGTTGGTGTGGTCCCAGGCAGTCACGCGAACGCGATAAGGCTCGCCGTTCACCCGCGGCGGGAGCTTCATCGCGTTGATGGTGTAAGTGCCGTTCGGCGGGAAGCTCCCTCCCGGTGTGGTCGGATTGGAACATTCGCCAAGGGTGCCGCCGACGGTGTCCTTGAAGCAGCCGAGCACGTAAGCTCGCAATTCGCCGTCGACCATGACCGGGTAAGGCCCATCCAGCGGATCTTGGACGGCGAAACAGGCCTCGGCCAGGTTCCGCTCGGCGTTCGAGCCGCTGAAGACCAGATCGTTCAATGGGTTCTGATCCAGATCCAGCAGAATCACGATGTCCGGAAGTACCTGATTCTCACCATCGTCGGGATCAGACACGCACCAACTGATGGGCACCTCGCTGTTGTGGCCGACGCTGTAGTTCACGCTGGGCTCTCGCGCGACGACCGCCGGCGACAGGTTGCCTGGCACCATTCCAGGCGGGAAGAGCATCAATAGACCCGGTGCCACAATCAGCTCGCGTGGGTTCACGCCGTCGGTGATACTCGCAATGATGCGATACTCGCCCGGCTGAAGGCCCTTGGCAGTCGTATTCAGATAATAGAAACCTTGAGAATTGTCGGCGTTCTCGGAGATATTCGATTCGATCAGGATCTCGGTACCGTTTCCGAAGATCTTGTCGGGGTCAACGTACAGAGAGATTACCGCGTTGTCATCGGGGTCACCATCAAGCCAGGCAATCTCGATGATGTCGCCCACTTCCCGCATGACGTCGCTCAGCGGCTTGGTGAATTCGAAATAGGGAGGTGTGTTCGTGCCGCCCGGAATGTCCTGCCCACTGCCCGAGCCGCTGTCGGAACCGGTGCCGCCAACGGGGTCACCGCCCGGCCATATCCAGTTCATCGGCGGGCAGCCCTGCCCAACCAGCAAGGGCACCGCCGAAAGCAACGCTACGAGAACCGAGAGGCCGCTCCTTCGGATCTGGCGAGGTTTTGTCATCGATGCGATCCTTATCTATCGTAAGGGCTTGCCATAACGGGCATTAAGGCTGGCAGCTCCATCCGCCCGCAGACCCCTCCCGACACACTTACCCCGTCACGTTCCCTGGGGTTGCCGTATTCTATGTCAGCCGCAAAAGTCAGGTCAAGGAAACGTAACCCGCTGGGATTGCATGGCCAATAAAGAGTTTGCGGATGACCTATCAAAGCCGAAGCAGAGAGAACAAACCTAGCCCCTTGTCTCAGCCAGCCGAAGCAGATCCCTCATGGCCGCCGCCGGGTCGGGCTGACCGAAGATAGCGGACCCGGCCACCAAGGTGTCAGCCCCAGCCTGGACCGCTAACTGCACCGTCAAGGGGCCGATGCCTCCATCGATTTCCAGTCGTTGGTCGGGCCTGAGCAGCTTCCGCAGTTCCCGGAGCTTGTCCAGCGATGACTCAATGAACTGCTGACCGCCAAACCCCGGCCAGACGCTCATAACCAACACCAGATCCATTGCTCCGATAACCGGGCGAAGAGCCGATGCCGGGGTGTCGGGGTTCAAGGTTATCCCCGCGCGTGCCCCGGTTGACCGGATATGGTCGGCGATGGCCATCGGTTCCGGCGCCACTTCGATGTGAAAAGTCAGTAGGTCGCTGCCTGCCTTGGCGAACGCCTCGGCATATCGGACCGGATCGCTGATCATCAGGTGGGTATCGAAGAACAGCTTGGATACCGGACGCAGCTTCTCGATCACCGGAACGCCGAAACTGATGTTCGGGACGAAGTGCCCGTCCATGACGTCGAGGTGCAGCACCTCCGCACCGGCAGCCTCGATCGCTTGTATCTCGTCCTTGAGCCGGGCAAAGTCTGCCGACAGCAGGGACGGAGCCATGCGGATGCGGGGCTGGGCAAGTGGCCAGTCGTTATTGGAAGCCATAGTACTTTGCCTCCCGGAATAGCCGCAGCATGATAAAGGCCCACGGATCGACATCGCAACCCGTGGGCCTCGTCAATCAGAACCAGATTCGCTTTCTGACTTACGCCTCGTCGAGCACGTCGACGGCCTTGAATGGCTTGCCCTCCATGAACTCAAGGCTGGCCCCGCCGCCGGTGCTGACGTGGCTGACCCCGTCCGTCAGGCCGGCCTGTTCGATGGCCGCCGCGCTGTCGCCGCCGCCGATAACCGTGATCGCCCCCTTGGCCGTGGCATCCACCAAGGCATGGGCAATCGCGTAGGTGCCGACGTCAAACGGTTTGGTCTCGAACACGCCCATGGGGCCGTTCCAGGCAATGGTCTTGGCCCCCATGATGATCTTCTTGTATTCTTCGATGGCCTTGGGTCCAATGTCGAACCCGCTGAGATCATCGGGGATATCGCCTTCGACTACCTTGGTGGCGATCCCGGGCTTCAACTCGGCCGCACAGACCACGTCCACCGGCAGCTTGAGCTTCGAGCCGCCCAACTGAAGCAGCCGCTTGGCCTCTTCGACCTTTTCGGCCTCGATCAGGCTCTTGCCGATCTTGCGGCCCTGGGCGAGCATGAACGTGTGCTGCATGGCTCCGCCGATCAGGATGGTGTCGCACTTCTTGAGCAGGGCCTCGATGACCCCGATCTTGTCCGAGACCTTCTTGCCGCCCAGGATGGCCACGAACGGCCGCTGGGGGCTGTTGAGCGCATCGCCGAGGTATTCGAGCTCCTTCTTGACCAGGAAGCCGACCACCTTGGGCTTTCCGCCCATCAGTTGCGGAACGGTCAACATGCTGGCATTGTCGCGGTGGCAGGTGCCGAACGCGTCGTTCACGTACACATCCGCCAGGTCGGCAAGCTGCTTGGCGAAGCTCCTCTTTTTCTCCGCCAGGGCCGGATCTTCCTTGGCCTTCTTATCTTTGATCTGCTCCGCCTCATAAAAGCGGACATTCTCCAGCAGCAAAACGTCACCGGGCTTCAAGGCCGCCACAGCCTTCTGGACCTCAGGGCCCACGCAATCGGGCACAAACCGGACCGGCTTGCCCAGAAGCTTGCCCAAGCGCTCGGCACAGGGCTTGATCGTGTACTTCGCGTCGGCGGCCCGATCCTTGCCCTCCGGCCGGCCCAGGTGGCTCATCAGCACCACCTTGCCCCCGTTGGTGATCACGTGTTGGATGGTCGGCATCGCCATCCGAATCCTGCGGTCGTCGGTGATGTTCCCGGCATCATCCTGCGGGACGTTGAAGTCCACGCGCATCAAGACGGTCTTGCCTTTGACGTCAATGTCAGCAATTGTCTTCTTTGCCATGTTGTCCATCCTCAATAACCAACGTTTATCAGACCCCTCAACGGGTAATCGTGAGCCGAGTATTGTGCAAGAGTGTGCCCTGAAAGTCCAGGCCCAGGCGACTGATCAAGCGACCTGAGACCGGGACAACGACGACCACCAACGGCTTTGGTGTCCTGCCGTTTCGCCGCAGCTCGCAGCAAGCTGACCACATCACGTGCATCCCGTTGCTCCGTCAGGTCAAACGCGGACAGCCTTTGTCCCTGGTGTTCGAGGGTCGGATTCATCGCCAATTCCCGTATGTCGCCGGGCGCCAATCCCTCCCGGCCGGGCGGTTGTCCGAAAGCGGTTGCTACCCAGGTCGGTTCTCCTGTTTCGATCGTGCTTGCGAAGAAACGGATAACCTCGACCATGCCTTCCAGGGGGCCGGCAGACAAGTGAATTCCGTTGCAGTTGATGCTCACCTCGCGCATCCCGAGATTGTGTCGATTCTGTGCCATCAGCCAGCGCATGGAGTTGACAGCAGCGGGCCAGGGATCGGCCGCATCCGCCGGTTGTTGTCGCAACTCTCTGACGGACCTCTCTGAGGCAATCTCGATCGCCTAGTCCCTATCCGTTATCGTCAATCCGGGCGATTGATGAGGTATTTGGCAGCGACGGCATTGAGCGAACGAGCCGAAGGCTTGTTCGCGCTAAGAGCCCTTAGTGCCGCCAAATCGGATTCCCAGGCAATCATACCCGGTGCCAGCAGACACACGCTATCCGGCTCATACGTATCACAAAGCCGACCGTCCTTGAAGTAGTAGTGCTCCTTGCAAACTTCGGTAGGGTAAACCTGCATCAGCGGCGGAATGTCAGAGGGTGTGAACCAGAGTTTGATCTCCCGTTCAGCATCTTCGTGGTTGGCTGAAGCGTGGATCAGGTTATCCAGGCGCTCGCCGATCTCCTTGCCGTTCTCATCCTTGAGTGTAACGACCGTGCCCAGAGCCCGCAGGCAACCGGGTTGTTCCTCCCTGGCCCGATGGGGATTGGTGGGGCCGGCCATCTGCCGGATGATCCGCAGGGCGTTGTGGCCGTGATACACGATGGCGATCACTCGACGTTTCCAGGGTTCATCGGGATAGTGAGCATAACCGCGAATATACTGGATGAGTGCGGGGAAAAAGGGCTTTCCTGCGTGTTCGGCGTAGTGTTCAGCAGCCAGCATCTCGCTGACGTGGATGATTTTGGCCGCGGCAAAACGCAAGCCGGTATGCACCTCGGACAATTGCGACAGAATAAAGCCCGTAACCGAGTTCTTCAAGGCGTCCGGCTTGATCAGAACGAGTGTTTGCTCAAACTCTTGTGGATTCATAAGAATCGTACCTCTCGATGGTGATATTCATACCTTGTTAATGGCTCTTTGAAGGCAGACACTATAGCAACAAGAAGTCACCTGGTTTCGCCCGCGATGTTGTCGTCCCCCTTCCTGGCCGCCTTCCTTGGGCGGCCGCCGGGCAGGGGAGGCAGTCGCCCACGGACTTCAGCGGCTTGCACGGCCGATCGGCGCACGGCTTGACCGTATACTTCGCGTCGGCCGTCCGATCCTTGCCCTCAGGCCGGCCCAAGTGGCTCATCAGCACCACCTTGCCCCCCGTTGGTGATCACGTGTTGCATGGTCGGCATCGCCATCCGAATCCTGCGGTCGTCGGCGATGTTCCCGGCATCATCCTGCGGGACGTTGAAGTCCACGGGCATCAACACAGTCTTTCCCCTGCCGTCTAAGGCGGTCCGCCTTTTTGCGGGCCGCAACCCAAGCGTTCTGCGATCCGGAAACATGCACGCAAAATGCGCACCAGTCGCGACGGAAGAGACTAATCCGCAATCGTTTGCTTCGCTATCTTGACACCTTCAATCGATGCACGAAGACCCTCGAAGTCCAAACCCTACAACGGCGGATATTCTGGTCCAAAACCCGAGACAAATCCAGTCGGCAGGAGCGAAGATGGCGACAGTGGCAGCGGCCCGCCTCAGGCAAGAGGCGGGAATTGCTCCCGAAGCTGCGGCAGCAGCTCCAGTGTTCCGTGGGTGCGGCACCAGCGTTCACGGCATGCCGCATCCAGGAGTTTCTGCTGAGTGGCAAGGATGTTGCGGGCGTCGTTCAGCCCCTTGCTGCGACGCTCCCTTTGGTACCAGAGGAGCTTGGTAATGATTACGTCCTCGGGCGCAGGCACATAGGCATCTCCTCTCATCGCGCGAACGACGACAGGCCGGCCGAACCGCGATTGATCATGTTCATCCTGGCTCAACTCGAACAGCCCAATCACAAGCGCATGGTCCGGCGTCCACAGGACGTGCTTGATTGTGCCGGTGACCGTCTCGAACGACGTTTGCGGGTCGACTTTGAATTGACTTGCCAAAGGAGCGAAGACCTCATCGACAGAACGTCCCTGGAGTTGCACGACAAAGTCGGCATCCTGCCTCGCGACCCTTCTTGGATCATACCTCACTCGGACGGTCCAGTTCGACAGGGGCGCGAACTGCTCATGGACGCCCAAGCGGTCGGCCTGCATTCTGCGGTCCAGTTCTGTGTTGGCGGCCCGCAATGCACTGAGATCGTGCGAATAGAGCAACGGCGGATCTGGGGCTCGAACCGCCGATCGCACAGGCCGGCCTCGAGAAGACCCTCAATGACGAAACCGCCCAAGTACAGGGCGGCGGCATATCGCTTCGATTTCCACAGGTACTCCGAATCATCAAGCCATTGGTCGCTCTTGGTCGTCAACCGGCTCTTCTTGGTGATCTGGAACGGTGCGAACGGATCGCGTCGTTCCATGGCTTTCCCGCCTCATGTGGCGCAAGGACCCGACAGCGGACCTCCTCCATCGCTCCACTCGGGCGACAGCCGCTCCAAAAAAAGGGGGCCGCCTGTTCGGCTGTGCCCCCTGAGTCCGTTCGTCAGACGCTCGTCCGGTCGCCTTACAACAACCCATCCTTCTTCCCGATGAACTTCATCAGGTCGTTCACCCGGCAGGAATAGCCCATCTCGTTGTCGTACCAGGAAATGAGCTTGAAGAAGTTGGCGTTCAATTCGATGCCGGCCGTCGCGTCGTAGATGCTCGACAGCGGGCAACCGATGAAGTCGCTGCTCACCACCGGCTCTTCGGTGTAGCCCAGAATGCCCTTCATGGGACCTTCCGAGGCCTTCTTCATCGCGGCGTTGATCTCGGCCATGCTCGTCGCCTTTTCCGTGCGGACAGTCAGGTCCACGGCCGACACGTCGGCAGTCGGGATACGGAAGGCCATGCCCGTCAGCTTGCCTTTGACTTCGGGAATGCACAAGCCCACAGCCTTGGCGGCACCGGTCGATGCCGGGATGGCATTCTGGCCGGCCGCGCGGCCGCCGCGGAGATCCTTCTTGCTGGGCCCGTCCACCGTCGGTTGCGTCGCGGTCATCGCGTGGATCGTGGTCATCAGACCCTCAACAATGCCGAAGTTGTCCAAGACGACCTTGGTGATCGGCGCCAGGCAGTTGGTTGTGCAACTCGCGTTCGACACGATGGTATCCGTCGCGGGGTTGAACCTCTGCTCGTTCACACCCATGACGAACGTCGGGATATCCTTATCCTTGGCCGGAGCGGAGATGATCACCCGTTTGGCCCCTGCGGTCAGGTGCTTGCCGGCGCCAGCCCTGTCGGTGAATTTCCCCGTCGACTCGACCACGTAATCGACCTTGAGGTCTTTCCACGGTAACTGCGCCGGGTCCAGGATTGATACGCATTTGACCTTCCGGCCGGCCACCACGATGTTGTCACCTTCCTGCCTGACCTCCACCTTTGCCCGGCCGTGGACCGAGTCGTATTTCAGCAGATATGCCAGATTCTCGGCCGGAACTACGTCGTTCACCGCCACGAACTCGATATCCCTGTCTTCCATCGCCGCCCGAAGCACGAGCCGGCCGATACGCCCGAAGCCATTGATCGCTACACGAATCGCCATTGTCTTTTCTCCTGATGCTGTAACCTGTCTCCGTCAATTGGGGGGTATACCTTGCTGGATTTCCAACTGCGGAGTCGAGACGATACGGCTTTTGGGCGGTCAGGTCAAGGCTCGGCGCCGCGGCTGCTTGCTCGCTCGCGAATGTCCGCGACGGGCAGGATGGCTCGTTCAGAGCCGCAAGCCCGATTCGCCGAGCCGACGGCAACGGAGATGCCCCCCATCTGGTACGGCGCCGCAGGGGTTAGGCTCAGCGCGAGGGCACGCATTCCTATGGACGACGCAGCTTGGAGTCGCTGGCCGAGGTGGTTGGAACCCTGTCCGAACGATCACCCTGGAAACGAATCTGTACAACTTCCTCGACGTTCCATGCTTCCTTCATACTCAACTGGTGGCGAAAAAGCGTCAGCCGGGAGACTGAGCTTGTGCTGGAACGCCCCGGCACATTCAACTCCTTAACGAACAAATCCTTGCGCAAGACAAGACGGCGCACCGGTCGCTCAAAAGCCAAGCCGCTGCGCCGTTCGCGGCGACAGATGAGAAAAGACCGTCGATGCACGAAGCCCCTCTCGGTCGATATGTAAGGTACGGGGGCGAGGCCAACCTGGAACACGGTTGCCCAAGGCGGACTGCTTTCTTGCAAGCGGCTGCCGAAAAGCCTTACGGCTCAGCAAGATGCGGGCAGAACCCGGGACTCGCTGGCCCGGAGGTTTCCGGGGTCACCGCAAGGTTGGAAACGCCCACGAGGGCGTCATAGAATCTGGATTGGAAGAATCGTTCGTCCTACCTGACAAAGGAGCGGGCCATGGTAGTGAAGAATGGCAAAACGGTAACCTTCATTTACCGGCCTGAGCACCCTGCGTGTCGCGACGTGGCGCTGGCCGGTTCCTTTAACGACTGGAAGCCGGACAAAGGCAAGATGACTCGCCAGAAGGATGGTACGTTTCGCAAACGGATCACGCTTCGACCCGGCGAGCATCGCTACAAGTTCGTGGTCGATAGCCAGTGGGTCGAGGACCCCCAAGCTGAAAAGCAGACTACAAACGAGTTTGGCACCCGGGACTCGGTCGTTGTGGTGTAGAGCCGGGCCGGTCAGATAGAGCTTGTTGCTTCGAGCGAATTGGCGGGCGCGATGCCTGAAGGGTGATCCCCGTATCCTGCCAAAGCGGATCATTGTAATCTCAATTATCACAATGGGTTGTGTCAACTGACGGCGTGTGCCCCGGTACATCTTTTGGCGGTCAGTCGTAGATGCCGAATTCGTGGGCTGCCAGATACATCGCCCGGAGGTTTTCCAGCGACTTGACGGCCAAGGGCACCATGAACGGCGGCGAAGTAGGCAGCAAGACAAAAGCCCCGTCGCCGGCCGCTGTCTCCACTGCATCCCGTACTTCACGGCGAACATCCTCGGGCATGCCGGTTTCAAGAGTGTGGGCTTGGATTGCCCCCATCAAACACATCCGCCGCCCGATCCGCTCCTTCACTTCCGCCAGCGTCACGTCCGCGGTGGACATAGGGAGCGTTTCGATTGGCTCCAAGGCATCGGCCCCGATGTCGGCGATCATGTCCAGAAGATCGCGCAGACGACCATGACAATGGATCACGCAGAAGTTGCCCGTGGCGTGGATGGCTTCGGTCGCCTCGCGGTCCCTGCCTACGACATACCGGGCGAAGTAAACCGCCGGATCCATCAGCGGCGCGCCGGCATATTCCGGTCCCCAAAGCCGGAACGCGGCATTCCTCACCAACGGCCCGATCGCCTTGATTGTCCGAAGAACCTGCCCTTGAGCTTTGTCAAGCAGGGCTCGGATCGGGCCGTCGTCGGTGTAGCACCGCAGCACAAAGTCTTCAAAGTCGAACAAACCCACGACGTGGCCAAGGGCATCGCCCACGCTGAAACAGAGAATGCCGTCGTCTCCGACCCGAGCCTGCAGGTCGGCGATTCGTTGGGCGTTGACTTCGGCCGGGGGATCCGGCATCGAGAGCAATCGTTCGATATCCTCGTCCGATTTGATCAGGGGTTCGACTTGCCAATTGGTCATCAGGCCGGGATCTCTGCGAGAGACGGCCCGCAGCCTGCCTTTCGGGGTGTTGATTTCGGTCGTCATCACAACCGAGCCGTCGGGATGAATTTCTTCCTGACCGTGAACGACGTTCGGATCTCCAAGGAAGACCGGACAATCGATCGGGGCAGTGACAAAACTGTCGCCGTACCGACTCTCCAGCTCGATCAGCGGGGCGTAGGATGGCTCATGGTTGTACCACGCGTCGTCATGTTTCGAGTAGCCATAGATCGTCACCGGCACTCGGTCCGGTCGCCCTCGACGAAGGACGGTCAATAATCGCTCTCTTGAGGTCATGGTTCGCTCGCATCGGCCGACGGTCACACCAGCGGCTTGCCGATCATGTCGGCGGGTACCGGGTAGCCCAGCATCTTCAGGCATGTCGGCGCCACGTCGTAGAGCGTAGCGTCGTCGCAACGACCCCGCCCTTCCAGGGACGGATGCGACAGAATGTACATGCCCTCCAGAGCGTGATTCGCGTCATCAGGTCCCGTGTCATTCTCGAAAGTGTATAACGAGTCGTTGCCCACCCGCCCGACGCTTCGCCAGTTCAGATTGCCGAAAATCACGATCAGGTCCGGCGGTACGCCGTTGACCTTCTTGTAGACATCCTGTGGCTTGAAGGCCTGCGTGCCCATCACGTGGCCATTGTGGTCTCGCAACGCCTGCAACTTGCAGATCAGCTCGTCGCGTACCGCCTCGTACTGGTCGCGGGGTATGATGCCTTGCGGTTCCCGCCCCTCAACGTTCAGGAAACACCGGCCATAATATCCGCCCTCGCCCCAGGCCTTGGTCCGCGACCAATCGACGTTGGCAATGTCAAACTTGGTCGGCTTGGAGGGAGGCTCCTTCAACGCCAGATAGCCTTCGCGAATAAGCCAGTCGTTGAAGCAGAAGCCGCCGATCATGCACTTCGAACCATGATCGCTCACCACCCATACCGCCGTGGTTTCGAAATCAATGACTTCCAGCAACTCTCCCACCAGCCGGTCAAGCCGGACATAGTAGTCGCGAATCGCAGACTCGAACGGCCCTCCCGGTACATATCGATGGTGGGTTGAGTCCATGAACTGCCAGAACCCGTGGTGGATCCGGTCGACGCCCATCTCGACCATCCAGAACAGGTCCCAGGGCCGCGTGGTGATCAGATGACGAGCCAGCTTGAACCGCTTGTCGGTCATCTCGTTGATCTGGTCCAGGAGCCACTGCTTGTTGTCGGTCCGGAAGTCTTTAACGTCAATAATGTAATCCCCGACCACCCGCGAAATCTCGTCCTTGAGGGTCTTCGGATAGGTGTAGTCGGAATTGGTGTCCGGGGCGAGGAAACCGGTCACCATGAGGCCTTTGGGCGGCCGCGCGATGGGGAATGTACCCGGCACTCCCAGGATGATGTTTTCGCGCCCGCGGGCGCTCAGGATATCCCACAAGCGAGGCTCGCGAACCGCCAAGGAAGTTGCGATCGAGAGCTTCTCATACGAGTAATCAGCGCGGTTGCGGAACCCGTAGATGCCCAATTGGCCCGGATCCTTGCTGGCCGCCATACAAGACCAGGCCGGGACGGTTATCGGGGGAGTGCAACTTAGCAGGTTCCCATACTGTCCTGTCTCACACAGCCGGCGGAGATTCGGCAGATCCGGCAACCAGCGGTTGAAGACCAGAGAAGGCTCCCCGCAGTCCAGACCAATGATCGCTATTCTCTTGATGTCAGGCACTGTTCCCTCTCTTCATGCCCCGGGCGGACAAAAGCCGAACGGCTCCTTGTAACGTCGTCACGATCATCTGACAAGCGCGGGGACATCTCACCCTTCAGGGCGGCCCGGATCGGCGGGAAAACGAGTGGTACGACCCCCTCGCCAAGCGACCGTTCGTCACGTACAATGTTTTGGCCGGCGCAAATGAGACGCCCCGCTGAATCCTGCGGACAAACTGCATGGCCGTCCTGACCACGCTCTATGAGCCTATCGCCAAGGACCTGGAGAAAGTCTGCCAGATCTTTGATGATGAACTGTTTTCCGACCTCCCGCTGATCAACGATCTTTGTGCTCATGTCCGGCAGTACCGCGGCAAGCTTCTTCGCCCGGCTCTGCTGCTGTTGTCCGGCAAAGCCTGCGGCAAGACCACCGACGTACACCTGACCCTCGCGGCCGTCGTCGAAATGGTGCACATGGCCACACTGGTTCACGACGACGTGCTCGACGATGCCGATCTGCGCCGACGTTGCCCTACGATCAACCGTTTGGAAGGTAACGAGGCCGCCGTGCTGCTCGGCGACTACCTCATCAGCCACGCTTTCCACCTGTGCAGTTCTCTCGGCTCCCAACACGCCTCGCGCGTCATCGCCGCGACCACGAACATCGTCTGCGAAGGCGAACTGCAACAGGTCCACCATCGTGGTGACTTCAATCTAGGCCTCGACGATTACCTGCAGATCATTACCCGCAAGACGGCTTCTTTAACCGGTGCGTGCTGCCGGTTGGGAGCCCACTTCGCGGGAGCCGGAACTGAAACCGCCGCCAACCTTGAGCGGTACGGACTGGCGGTCGGCATCGCCTTCCAGATCACCGACGACATCCTCGACATCATCGGCTCCGAGAAACGGATGGGCAAGACCCTCGGTCGCGATCTTCAGAAGAGCAAGCTCACTCTGCCCGTTATCCATTGTCTCACGCGGGCCGACGATACCCTCCGAAAAGAGTTGCATCTGCTCCTGGCAGGGTCTAATCCTGACCGCAACCGCCTGCGAAACCTCTTGGAGACGACTGACAGCATCAACTATTCCCTTCATGCCGCCAGGGACTATATCGAGTCGGCCATCGCCCGCCTGGATGACCTGCCGCCATCGCAGGCCCGGCACAGCCTCTCCCGACTGGCCAGGCTGATCATTTCGCGAGAGCAATAAGCCGGATCACTTGCACCCTTCCTGACCGGCGAAAGAGATCGCCATGGATCGCATTCGAGTGCGCGACGGCATTGGCGGGGGAAACCGCCACGGCTCGTTCGGACGATTTTTCAGAACCGCGACCCCGGTTTGCCGAAGCGATCGTAATAAACCCGTCTCCTTGGACATGCTTTTCTTGTGGCATGGCGTGCCCTCCACCGAGGTGCCGTGATGTCGGTTCCGGGTCCCTTGCCCATTGCCAGGCTTCGACGCGACCCATCAATTGGACTCTCGTCGCCCCGGTTCGGCGCCGCCGGGCGCATCCACGGCGTTTCCTCCCAAGGACCGTCGCAAAAATTCACAGATGCTGATGATTGACTGGTCAGGAAAATAAACTCGATGCCATCATCTGCTTCCAGGTACAGTGGTTTCTCGAGTGGCTCAGCCTGTCACAACGGATCCGCGACTGCCTTGCCATCAGCAAAAGCTGGCAGCCCAAATGTATCGTAAGTTGTTTACAGATAAGTTATTAGAGCAGCCTGAATCGGTGCCATTTCGTTGGATCCATAGGAACCTTGCATGTGTACCGTCTGGACGGTACAGTATCTCATTATGAATGAAACGCCCGAAAACGGAGCTTCTGTTTCCGTTCGTGACCGGCTTCTGGATGCCGCAGAGGCAGTAGTTGCCCGGGAAGGGGTCTCACGCCTGACGCTCGAGGCCGTGGCTCATGAGGCCGGCGTCAGCAAGGGAGGGCTGCTCTACCACTTCCCCGCGAAGGCGGCGCTGATAACCGCTATTGTCGAGAGACTCGCGATTCGGTGCGAGTCGAGGCAGGCCGAGGCCGTTGCCAGCGATCCCCAGGCCTGCGGGGCCTTCATTCGTGCCTACCTCACCGTCCGGACCCACCCACCCGACCCACAAAGGGAGTCGATCCACACGGCCGTCTTGGCGGCGATTGGCACCAATCCGGATTACCTAGACCCGCTTCGCCGGCGCATCGCCGAGTGGCAGAAAAGGTTGGAGTCGGACGGTATCGACCAAGTGACGGCAACCATCGTGAGGCTTGCGGTTGACGGGTTGGCAATCGGCCGACTCCTGAAAGTTCCTATACCCGAAGGCGAACTGCGGGAGCGGGTGATTGAGAGGCTGCTTTCCATGACTCATCCGCAAGCGGAGGAAAAGCGCTCGTGATTGCGGACGGCTCACCTGCCTGTTCCGGATGCGTGGTATTGCAGCCGAGGAGTTGCGTATGACAGGACATCAACCGGTTGTTGCGTGTTCTTTCATGGTGATCGTCTGCCTGTGTTGCCTCCCCTCAGGTTGTAGCGTCGGGCCCGGCTATCGCGCCCCGACGCCTGAGCTGCCGGAGGCGTGGCATCAAACCACGACGGGCGGGCCCGCTGAGGAAAACGCCGACCTGCAGGAGTGGTGGCACGTGTTCGAGGATGACCTTCTCTCTGACCTGATCAAACGTGCCGCTGAGGGAAACCTTGACCTGCGTCTGGCGGTTCTTCGGATTCGGGAGGCCCGTGCGCTGCGAAACATCGCCGCCGGAGGACTCCTGCCCTCGCTTGCCGGCCAAGGCGGTTGGCAACGTTCGAGGGCGAGTGCGAACGGTCTTATGGGCGGCGCCGTGCAGGCTCCCGGCAAGGGAACACAATTCGCCAACACCATGGCACGCGGCATCGCGAGCAGTGCTCTCAGCGAGGGCTTGGGCACTGCCTTCCCGGGCGCGCCCGCCGTGACAAACTCGTTGGCCGGCGGGCTGATGGGCTTGCTTCCCACCCCCACAAGACTGGCAAAAACGGAGGCGATGGACCTCTACACCACAGGCTTCGATGCCTCTTGGGAAATCGACGTCTTTGGCGGCATTCGGCGTAACCTCGAATCGGCAGATGCTGTTCTGGCCGCGGCCGTTGAGGACTATCGCGGCGTGCTGGTCAGCCTCCTGGCCGAGGTGGCTGCGACCTACGTCGATGTTCGCTCGCTTCAGAGCCAGATCGAAGCGACCCAACGCAATATCAAGCTTCAGAAGGAAACCGTGGCCTTGACACAGGTGAAGTTCGATTCCGATCTTGTGTCCGAGCTGGATGTCCGCCAGGCGGAGACCAATCTGGCGACCACGGAGTCCGAATTGCCGCTGATCGAGGCCGCTTTGTCGGCAGCAATCTATCGCCTGAGCGTTTTGGTCGGCCGGGAACCGGCGGCGCTGTACGACGAGTTGTCGCAGGTACGCGATATTCCCAAACCGCCGGCGGAAACCCTCATCGGCGTTCCGGTGGATCTTCTTCGACGCCGTCCCGATATTCGCGCGGCCGAGCGGCGTCTGGCCGCGCAAACCGCCCAAATCGGCGTAGCCGCCGCCGACCTTTATCCGAGATTCACCCTCTCGGGCACTTTCGGGTTCCAGGCGACGGACATCAATCACATGCTCGACTCCCGGAGCGTCACGTATGGATTCGGTCCGGCATTGCGGTGGAACCTCTTCGACGGACTGCGGAATCTCAACCGGATCGCCGCTCAACAGGCGGTGACCCATCAGGCGTATGTTTTCTACGAGCAAACGCTCCTGCAGGCCCTGCAGGACGTCGAGACTGCGCTGGTCGCTTACACGCGCGAGCAGGCCCGCTACACGGCGCTGGTGCGGGCAACGGAGGCCGTCCGCCGCTCGGCCCAACTCGCCGAGAAACGTTACCAGGATGGCCTGACCGATTTCCAGAACGTACTGATTGCCCAGCGTTCGCTGGTGAATCTGGAGACTGCCCTTGCGCAGAGCCGAGGGCAAGTCGCCGTCAATCTCATTGCTTTGTACAAGGCGCTCGGCGGCGGTTGGTCGACGGACGCCATGCCACAGGAGCAATTCCTGGATGACAGCTCGGGCGTGCTTGCCGACCCTATGGGCTTCTTCTTCTCCGGCGGCAAGGGGACCCTGCCGTGGGAAAACCATCTTGACGAGCAACCCGAGACGGGACCGAATTCGACCAACCCGGAGTAACCCTGAGTTGAATACGGCCACAGAGAAAACGCTGCATTCCTCAAATGAGGATGTGAGGTGCTGAATGCTGATAACGGATTCTTTCACACGAATAAGCCTCTTGGGCTTCCTCGCCGCAGGCTTGAACGTGCTGCGCTGCAATACACAAGAGGCACCGCCTCGGCCGCAAGGCCCGCCCGAAGTCGCGGTTGCTACCATGTCCCCGGAACCGATCGAGTTGATTACCGAGCTGCCGGGCCGCGTATGGCCTTACTTGGTGGCCGAGGTCCGTCCCCAAGTGAGCGGCATTATCCAGAAGCGACTATTCGAGGAGGGAAGCGACGTCCGAGCAGGGGACGTGTTGTACCAGATCGACGCGGCTCCTTACGAGGCGGCTTACAGCCGGGCCAAGGCCGCACTCGCGGCGGCCGAGGCAAATCTCCCTGCCGTCAAGGCTCGGGTGGAACGCTACAAGAACGCTTTGGCCGAACGAGCGGTCAGCCGGCAGGATTATGACGAAGCGGTTGCCGCCTTGGAACAGGCTCGGGCCACGATCGAGCTGCGCAGGGCGGAGGTCGAGAGCGCCCGCATCGATTTGTCGTATACGCCGATTAAAGCGCCGATTTCGGGGCGCATCGGCAAATCGAACATTACCGTTGGCGCACTGGTCACGGCCCATCAGCCGACTCCGCTCGCGACGATCCAGCAGATCGACCCCATTTACGTCGACGTAACTCAGTCCACCGCTGAACTCCTTCGTCTCAAGCAAGGCATGGAAACCGGCAGACTCAGCAAGGATGACGAGAATCAAAGAAGAGTGCGCCTGCGATTGGAGGACGGAACCCCGTATCCACTCGATGGCACGCTGCAATTCCGTGACGTGACCGTCGATCCATCGACCGGCTCCTTCATTCTTCGCATCGTGTTCCCCAATCCGGAGCATCTGCTCCTGCCGGGCATGTTCGTTCGGGCTCTCGTCAGGGAGGGGATTGTTCAGAACGCGATCCTCGTCCCGCAGCAAGCCGTCTCCCGTGATCACAAGGGGAATCCCGTGGCGCTGATCGTCGATGCGGAAGGCAAGGTTCAGCAGAAGACCCTCGCGGCCGACCGGGCCATCGGCAATAAGTGGCTGGTCTCCTCCGGCCTCGAGCCCGGCGATCGCGTGATCGTTGAAGGCCTCCAGAAAGTGCGGCCCGGCATGCCCGTCAAAACCGTGCCGTTCGATGCCGGTCAGAACGATGGTTTGGCGGAACAAGGCGTCCAGTCGGCCCCCAGCGCGAATTAAGCGGAGCACCACGATGTTGTCCAACTTCTTTCTCGATCGCCCCGTCTTCGCTTGGGTCATCGCCATCATCATCATGGTGGCGGGCGGTTTGGCGATTTATAACCTGCCCGTGTCCCAATATCCACCGATCGCGCCACCCTCGATCTACATTCAATCCTTCTATCCCGGAGCCTCGGCGGAGACCACGGAGAACAGTGTGACCCAGATCATCGAGCAGAAGATGACCGGGCTCGACCAGATGATCTACCTCTCGGCCACGAGCGACTCGGCGGGAGCCTCGCGCATCGAGCTGACCTTCGCTCCGGGAACCGACCCGGATCTGGCGTGGGCCAAGGTGCAGAATAAGCTCCAACTTGCCATGGCCGGCCTGCCCGAGGTGGTTCAGCGGCAAGGCGTCACGGTCGGCAAGGCCACCCGCAACTGGCTGATGATCGTCGGTCTGATCTCGGAAGACGGCAGCATGGACGGTCACGACTTGAGAGACTACGCCCAGTCCAACCTGGAAAAGGTGCTGGCCCGCGTGCCGGGCGTGGGCGAGGTCGAGAACTTCGGATCTCAGTACGCGATGCGCATATGGCTGAACCCCGATCGCCTGACCGAGTACGCCCTGACGATGGAGGACATCGTCATGGCCCTCCGAGCCTACAACGTGGAGGTCTCCGCAGGCCAGTTCGGCGGGGCTCCTGCGGTTGAAGGACAGCGTTTGAACGCCTCCATTATCGTTCAGAGCCTGCTCAAAACGCCCGAAGAGTTCCAATCCATCCCCCTCCGCATTAATCCCGACGGTTCGATCGTGCGGATCAACGACGTGGGATGGGCCGAGCTGGGCACCGACTCGTATGAGATCGAGGGCATGTACAACGGCAAACCCTCCGCCGCCATGGCGATCCGTCAAGTGGCTGGGGCCAATGCCCTGGACACCGCGGCTGCGGTCAAGGCCAAGCTGGAAGAAATGAGCCGGTTTTTCCCTCCGGGCATGAAGGTGGTCTATCCGTACGAAACCACGCCGTTTGTGGAGGTGGCTATCGAGGAGGTGGTCAAGACGCTTTTCGAGGCCATCGGGCTTGTGTTCCTGGTCATGTGGCTGTTCATGGGCAACATCCGGGCCACGCTGATTCCGACCATCGCGGTACCGGTAGTGCTTCTGGGAACCTTTGCAACGCTGAGCATCTTCGGTTTCTCCATCAATATGCTGACCATGTTCGCCATGGTGCTGGCCATCGGGCTTCTGGTGGACGACGCCATCGTCGTGGTGGAAAACGTGGAGCGGATCATGAGCGAGGAGGGACTTTCGCCCAGGGAGGCCACCAAGAAATCGATGGGACAGATCACCAGCGCTCTGATCGGTATCGGCCTGGTTCTCTCGGCGGTTTTCGGCCCTATGGCCTTCTTCGCGGGTTCAACCGGTGTGATCTATCGACAGTTCTCCATTACCATTATCTCCTCCATGATGCTGTCGGTGGTTGTGGCACTGATTTTGACTCCCGTTTTGTGTGCTTCCCTGCTCAAGCCGGTACCGGCTGGGCATGAGCCGGCCGAGGCCGCGATCTTCTTCCTCCGTCCATTCTTCAGGCTGTTCGATCGCATCTTCTTCAGGATCCGGGACATCTATGTCGGGATCGTCGGGCGGTCTTTCGGGAAGAAACTGCGTTACGGGTTGGTCTACGTCCTGATCGTCTCAGCCGTCGGGTTTCTCTTCCGTCATCTGCCCACCGGCTACGTGCCCGACGAAGATCAGGGGATGATGCTCGCTCAAATCATTCTGCCCGCCGGGTCCACGCTAGAGCAGACTCAAGGAGTCCTGGAGGAGGTTCGCACCCACTTCCAGGAAAATGAGAAGGAAGCGGTTGAATCCTGCATGACCATTTGCGGGGTCAGCTTCTCGGGAAGGTCCCAAGCCAACGGCATGGTCTTCATCAAGCTCAAGGACTGGGGTCTCCGCGACCGGCCGGACTTGAGGGTAAAAGCCGTTGCCGAACGGGCTACCAAGACCTTCTCCCGGATGCGCCATGCCTTGGTGTTCGCCTTTCCGCCGCCTGCCGTGGTCGAACTCGGTAACGCCAGGGGCGTTGACTTTCAGTTGCTCGACCGGGGCGGCCTGGGCCACGAAAAGCTGATGCAGGCCCGCAACCAGTTTCTGGCGTTGGCCGCCCAGGACCCAAGGCTGTCCGTCGTTCGCCCCAACGGCCTGGAGGATGTGCCCGAATACCGGCTCGACGTGGATTGGGAGCGGGCCGGAGCCCTTGGCGTCCCGATCACCTCCATTCATAACACCATCTCGGCAGCTTTCGGCGGGGCTTACGTGAACGACTTCGTTCAGGCTGGTCGAGTCAAGCGGGTCTATGTTCAACTCGATGCTCCTCACCGCATGTTGCCCAAGGATCTGGGCAAGACCTACGTCCGCAACAACGTGGGTAAGATGGTACCCTTGTCCGCTTTCGCGTCCGGCCGCTGGGCGTACGGCCCTGCCCGACTGGAGCGCTACAACGGGTTTCCCTCCATGAACATCTGGGGCGAGCCGGCTCCCGGTAAGAGCTCCGGCGACGCGATGCGGGCCATGGAAGAGATCGTTGAGAAGCTGCCTCAGGGGGTGGGCTTTGACTGGACCGGCCTGTCCTATCAGGAACGAATGGCCAGTAAACAGGGACCCATCCTGTACGCCTTTTCCATCCTGGTCATCTTCCTGTGCGTGGCCGCCCTGTATGAAAGCTGGCCCATCCCGCTGGCAAACATGCTGATGCTGCCGCTGGGGGCGTTCGGCGCGACTGCGGCCACATGGCTGCGGGGCTGCCCAACGACGTTTATTTTCAGATCGGGATTCTCACCACCCTCGGGTTGACCACCAAGAACGCCATCCTGATCATTCAGTTCACGCAGGAGCGCTTGGCTCGCGGAGAAGGATTGATCCAGGCGACCCTCGGGGCCGTGAGAGTCCGGTTCCGGCCGGTCATCATGACTTCGCTGGCTTTCTTTTTCGGCGTCTTGCCGTTGGCTATTGCCACCGGTGCGGGCGCCGGCGCGATGAATGCCATCGGCACCGCGGTGACCGGCGGAATGCTCTCCGCGACGTTCATCGATCTTCTGTTCATTCCGCTGTCCTTTGTTCTCGTGTCGCGATTGTTCAAAGTGGAAGAACGCGCTCGAAGGGCGGCTTCGCAGCAAGCGACGAGCGAACTCGCAACCGGATGACGGCAGCACGGGCGCAGGCTGCACACACGTTGTCGTCCTGGGTCGAAAGGGGGATGGCTTCTTCGCCGGCGTGTTTTTGCTTGCGGGTGCTTGGCCGACGGACGTCCAGAAACAAGCGGCCGTGAGTTCCGTCGTGAATCCGGCTCACGGCCGCCTGCGCTGTCGGTCCCCAGATACCAGGAGATATTAGGGGGCCCGATTCGGGTCTCGTCGAACTCGCCGACCCTCGGGTCGAACGAGGATTCTGTAATCAGTAGTTGCAGTACAGCAATCCTGTCTCGTCAGCCCCCTCAGCATTGGCGATGATGTCGCCGGTCAGGGGGTTGTAGATCCATCCGGCCGGGTTGCCAAGATTCACCGTGGGCATCAAGCTGTCGATATCGATGGCCACCTGCGATGATCCCTTGTTGGTCCCCACCGGAACGGCCGGAATCCGGCGGTGGACGTACGGGCCGAATCGATGGATCGAAGTCCGCGTCTCCGATACTTCGCCGGCGACCGACGTGAACTTCGTCAACTGGTCGGCAAAGAGCTTCGGATCGCCGGCCGTCCGATCCGGATTCGTTCCTGGAAATCGCCCTTCATGATCCGCGGCATACTCCTCAATCGCCATCCGCAGAATTGCCAGGCAGTTGACCAACTCGGGTTCAGTCGTGATGCGTGACCCGCGACTGGCCCGCGGGATGGCTATCGAGGCGATGATGCCGATAATGATGACAACGAGGAGCAACTCGACCAGATTCACCCCCCGGCGCACCGTCCGCCTTTCCCTTCCGCCCGAACCCATGTTTACCGGCTCCTCCGCAACGATCAACCGGCGCAGAACCATCGCAGAGTCATCTCAAGTCGAGCGCGCCTGCTCGTGCGGTTCGTCACCAGGTTCTTCGACTAACACGCCGGTTTGCTTTACTTCCCACTGCTCGCCCGGCCCTCGGGTGTGGCCCAGGGTGGCGAGGATGCCCCATAAACACGGGAAAGGAACACGGACCACCACAACCTCCAATTACGCCGCGCATGTGTCCGATCTCGCCGGCCCGGAGGTTATCAGCCGATCCACTGAATCGTGGCGATCTGCTTCGGCCTGAGACTGACGCAAACGTTGTCTCCCTCACGAGGTGCTGCGGCGATCGTCCTCCCCGCAAAATCGGTGAGCTTCGCCTGTCCCCGGGTGCCGGGCATGGTGATGGCAACCTCCATCGGGCGGGTGGTCGGATTGAAGACCCGAACGGATGCATCCTCGCCCGGATGCCGGCGGTAAAGAGCGGTCACCACCGCGTCCCGTCCCGCCACGGTCAAGAAGGCTTGCGAGGCGGGCAGCGTTCGCCCCGCCGGCCCGCCCTCCCGATCACCAACAATGTCGCGGTGCTCCTGTTGCACCGCCCGAACGCCGGCGGCAAGTTGCTGCCCCATGCGGCACAGGCGGGCGACGTCAGGTCTGCCTGACAACGGTACGATTCGGTACTGGAACTCATGCCGCCCTTGGATCTGCCCGCCTTCGTTGCCGCTGGTCAGGACCGCCCGGACAAATGAACGCAACAAGGTCAAAGCGATCGGCCGCTCAGGCTGGTCGCGCACCGCGGATTCGCGCAAGCCCACGGTGATCACCGCAAGGCCCCGACGCTCGTCATAGACGGCCGTCCAGGTCTGTTGCGGCTTGGTCTCGACCTCCATCTCCTTCAGCTTCGCGTTGTCGGCCCGCAGAGCAATGGGGCGCTCCACGACGTCAAACGCCTGGTCGGCCAGGTACGTCGTCGCCTTGCAGCCCGTCGGGAACAGTACCCGTAACCGGTGATCGCGCACGGTGTTATCCACCTCGGTGCGGACCTCGACCGCGTCGCCGCCTTTGCGCAGCGTCACGTGGTGAACGACGATCAACGGCTTCAACGACCCGGCGCGGGCCATCTTTGAGCCAAACTGGAACTGCTCCGGAACGTTGAGGGTGACCCGGACGGTCAGTGTCGCCTTGCAGAGTCCGTCGGCGGTAAGGGCGATGTCGGCCGACGAACCGATCGAGGTGAAAACCTGTTCGTTCACTGCCGTGCCGTGATACCAGCCGTCTCCGATGTCGGCACAGTCTTCGAGCGTCAACAGGCGGTCATAGACCTGTCCCGTTCTCTTGTCGGTCAGAACCAGCGTGCCATTGGAGTTCACGCCGATCTTGAGGAACTCGTTCTCGATCGTATGGTCGTCGACCGCCAGTGTGCCCGGATAGCGCGTGGGCTCCTTGACCGGCCGACAGATGATGGTGGTGTAGCCGTATGCGGGCACTCGCAAGGGAACGCTCACGTCCACTTCGTGCCGGACGTCCGCTACCGGGAACTTGCGCAGCGGACGTCGGAAACCGTATCGCCCTTGGCGCTGATTGACGTATTGATACGGCAGTTCGCGGTTGTCGGCATCGTAAAGCCTGAAACCGATCTTCTTCTCGAACCCGAACCACTCCTGATAGACGGCGTCCATGCACTCGGGAAACCGCAGCGTCAGATCGACCGGTCCGTCGATCGGCTCTCCGCAAGGATTGAAGACCACCACGGCGATGTCCTTCTCCCCCATCTCCGGGAGCCGGACCCGCTCGGCAATGTGACGCAGCGCATCCCGTGTAACGTGGGCGGCGATCAATGCCGATTGATTGAAGCGGTAAAGCATGTCGTCGTGGACCTGATCAATGCTGCAGCCGCACATCGAATCGTGCGGATGGTTCTGGAGCAGGTATCGCCAGGCGGTGTTGAGGAACGCCTCCGGATACGGGCGGCCCGTGCGCGCGGCGAAAACGCTGAACGGCTCCGCCCACAGGCATAACTCGGTTTCGCACCGGGCATTGGCCTGCTTGAGATGAACGCGGCTGCTGAGCACCCCCGGGATCAGCCATTGTTCGTCGCCGAGCACCGCCGGATCGCGCAGCTCCCCTGAAAACACCTTCGTGATCCTGCCGCACTCCTTGCGAATGTCCTCCACGAACGCGTCAAGAGTCGAACTGATGATCTCCACATCGGCAAACCGCTTGTTGGCTTCGGCCAGCAGCGTGGTCGTTTGCGGCTCGATCTCCATGTGATCGCCGCCGTCAAAGACCAGAAAGGCGCTCGTCGGGCACCGGGCGGTCTCAAAGTCCAGATACTCGCGGAAATCCTTTGTCGCCGTCTCGATGTCGAAGATCACGTCGGGCTCGTGACCATGTCGTACCCTGAAGGCGTAGGCGCAGTAACCGCTGCGCGGGCTGAACCGGTAGGCGATCACTTCGCTCCCGTCCGGCGACTGCCAGCGAAACATCGCCCCGTGGGTCACTTCGTTAACCCCTCGCCAGAGAAAGGCGTTATCGATCCCGAAGCCGCGCAGGATCTGAGGCATCTGCGAAATGTGGCCGAACATGTCGCACAAAAACCCCGCTCTCGATGGGTCGCCGAACCGCTGCGCCAACCTCAAACCCATCTGCAGATTGCGGATGATCGATTCGCCGCTCACCAGGAACTCATCCGGCAGAACGTACCAGGGTCCCAGCTTGAGACGGCCGGATTGCGCCAGTTGCCGAATCTCGGCCTCCCGCTCAGGCCGAATCTCCAGGTAATCCTCGATCGTGATGACCTGCCCGTCCATCTGGAAATACCTGAAATCGGGATCGGTCTTCATCGTGTCGATGACTTCGTCCAGCAGGTTGACCAGGCGAAAACGATAGTCCTGAAAGGGTTCGTACCATTCGCGGTCCCAGTGCGTGCTGGCCACGTAATGTCCGATGCGTTTCGATGTAGACAAGCTGAGGCCTCCTGTTGCTGATTCTTGTCTCTTGGGGCTGAAGATCATAAGCCGACAGGGCGGAAGGATGCCAACCGACCGGTATCTACCCCGTCTTCCATTGCCAGTCGGCGACGTAGGCCTGATATGCCTCCGGAACCTTCCCAGCGATCGCGTCGCCCCGGTGGATCCAGAGCCGATATCGCAGATGAAGCGGTTCGTTCTCAGGCAGATCGATCATTTCGAGACCCGGGTACGCCACGCCGATCGGACCGTAGGCGCGCACGATCCATTCCGGAGGACACGTCGGGTGCGAGGGGTGAACCATCAGGGCAGCGCCGCTCCGATGCGGGAGACGCCGCCCGTCTGGTCCGATGAACCTGCCGCTCCAATCGACCCACCTCGCGACCACGTGGTTCAGGCTGTCGCCACTGATCGGGCCCCGGTCGTTTTCCATCCGGACCTCCGTCGCTGACCCGAAACGGCACGTCATTCCGCCGTATCCCTTGTCCGCGGCTGTCTGTCCCCCAATCCGAATGCCATCAACAAGCGCGGTCAGCGTCAGATCGATATCCACTGCCCGCCCGCTCGGCGAGCCGCAATAAACCCGGCAATCCACCATTTCTCGAACAAATCTCTCGTTTCGGGCCGGATCGGCGGGCCGGTACGTCCAGAAGTGCTCCGCCGTGAAACGGCACGATGTCGCTCCCTCTCGGTCATATTCGAGGCGCCCGGGTTCGGCGACGAACTCCCTCGGTATCCACCACTCATTCTGCCATTTGCCTTGTCGTTCCGAGCGAACCCAGGCCCAGAAGATCCCGCGATGATGTATGTGGTCCCCCGGCGAAGCCGCCGTCAGTTCCTCGCCATCAAGCCCGGTCACCGGATGAATGAAGTCGTTCAGAGGATGGCTCTTGGCGTTCTTTGAGTTTGCAGGACCGTGCCAGTAGGACAATATCGGTTTGTCCGGCCCTGCGGCAACGTGGAGAAAAGGCTCCTCGTACCGTGCCTTGCAGCACACGCCGGCCCCGGCCCTCCGATGATCCGGCATGAGGATCTCAATCGGTTGTCCCCGGTCCGACTCCTTGAGCTTGAGATATGTTCTCAATACTGCTTCGCCGCGGGAGGCAAAGGGATCGGCCCGGCCAAGGTCGGCGGGTTGGAGTGTGGCCGGGCGGTGCCCGATGGAAACCCGCACCAGCAGCCGCTTGGCCCCGAACCCATCAGGTGATACCCCGACGGGCATTGTGGGGAGAGGCACTTCGACGGGCATTGGCAGGTCCGCCGGCCAATCCGTTGGCACGATACCCGCAATCCTCTGGTTTGGACTCACACAGCCAACGCAGGCACTCAGCAGTACGATGAGCGTTTTGACTGGTCCCCAAAGACTCTCGGGCCGACTCTTGGTGCGAGCTTCGTTCATAATTCTGTGTTTCCCGCGCTATGAGACCTCGGCATCGCATGATACCGGGCGTGGGTATTGGCGCACAGGTGCTCGTGAGGCGTCGTCGGCCGATAACCAAGCGGGCGAGTCGCGATGGTCAATCGGAGCATAAATGTTTGCAGGTAAATAGATTATCAACATCAACCGATATAAAGAAGGACCGGCGGCGAAATGTCGTCTCGCGGTCTGGGACGGTTTTTGGGATGGGCCCTGCAACTTTTCCCGACGGCCGCTTTATAAGCAATCTGGAGACCGGGGGTGAGGTGCGCCCACGCCGACGATCAGCGGCGGGGCGCCGAACCAGAACCGGTTGTTGGGACACGGGTAATTAGCGGGCTTGTGGGGATTGACCAGTGAGTGTCGGCGAAATCCTGCTTGAGCGGGGCAAGATCCGGCCGGAGCATCTCCAGGCAGCCCAAGCGGCGCGCAAGAACCCACAGGAACGAATCGATCAGATCCTCGTTCGCATGGGTTTCGTGGACGAGCGAGACGTGCTCGAGGCGCTCGGCGAGCAGATGAGCATCGCGGTGGTGGACCTCACGCAGATCACCATCGACAAAGATCTGCTCAAGCTGATGCCAACACGCCTGGTTCACAAGCGAGGCCTGATTCCCATCGAAAAGACCGCGGACACCCTTCGGGTAGCCACCGCGGATCCTTTTGACTTCACGGCCCTGGATGAATTGCGCATGCTTACCGGCCTGAAGGTCGAGGCCGTGCTGGCCAGCGCAAGCGAGATCCAGCGGCTGATCCGCCAGCACTTCGGCGTCGGCGGTTCCACCATCGACGAGATGATCGAGGACCAGCCGGAAGACGAAGACGTCGAGCTGCTGAGCGAATCAGTTGACGAAAACGGCGACCTGGTCGAGATGGCCCAGGAAGCCACGGTCGTCCGCCTGGTCAACGAAATCCTGACCGAAGCCATTCGCGACAAGGCCAGCGATATTCACATCGAGCCGTACGAGCATACCCTCAAGATCCGGTATCGAATCGACGGGGTTCTGCAGAACACCGTGTTGCCGCCCAAGATCGAGCGATTTCAGGCGGCCATCATCAGCCGCATTAAGATCATGAGCAACCTGAATATCGCCGAAAAGCGTCTTCCGCAGGACGGCGGTTTCAAGGCTCGGATTCACGGCCGCGAAATCGACTTTCGCGTCTCGATCATCCCAACAGGTTACGGCGAGGCGGTGGTCATGCGTATCCTCGACCGGCAATCCATCAACCTGTCGCTCCAGCAGTTGGGCATGGGGCCGGATGTGCTCAGCCAGTTCCAGCGGCTGATCAACATGCCCCACGGCATCATCCTGGTCACCGGGCCGACCGGCAGCGGAAAGACGACCACGCTGTACGCCGCATTGCATACCATCGTTTCCGATGAGATCAAGATCCTCACGATCGAAGATCCCATCGAGTATTACCTCGACGGCGTCAACCAGGTGCAGACGAGCGAGAAGATCGGCCTCAACTTCGCCCGGGCGCTTCGTTCGTTCCTGCGTCACGACCCTGACGTGATCCTGGTCGGCGAAATCCGCGACCGCGAGACCGCCGAGGTGGCGATCAACGCCTCACTGACCGGTCACCTTGTGTTCAGCACCCTCCACACCAACGACTCGGCCGGCGCAACCACGCGTCTCCTGGACATGGGCGTCGAGCCCTTCTTGGTCTCCAGCTCCCTCGAGGGCATCCTGGCTCAGCGACTCGTGCGGACCATCTGCCCTCACTGCAAGGAGGCCTATAAGCCCGACCGCGACGCCCTGCCGCAGGATTTCGTCATCGAGAAGGGGCAGGTCCTGTACCGCGGCGTCGGCTGCCGCGAATGCCGGCAGATCGGCTATCGTGGGCGTATCGGAATCTACGAACTGCTGGTGATGAACGACGAACTGCGCGAACTGGTGGTCCAACGGGCTTCCGCCGGGCGAATCCGACAGGTCGCGATGCAAAACGGCCTGCGGCTGCTCCGCCAGGACGGCTGGGACAAGGTCCTCGCCGGCCACACCACCTGCGAAGAGGTCCTCCGCGTCACCAATGTCGGGTGATGTTCGATCATACCGCTGAAACTGGCTGCGCACACCGATCATGAAGAGGGAAAACACACAAGACTTCGAACGTGGACTTATGGCCCAAGACCGCGGTATGTCTTCCTTGAGAAGCAGCACTTGAGGCAAATACGGTATTCCGACATAAGGTCCGTGTGCCTTCAGGACCGACGAGCGACTTCGAACCGCTTCAGAAAACGAAACGAGACTCTTGATCCGCGCCGGCTCTCCAAGTACACTTAATATCGGTCACTGCTGGCAATGGCGGGCCGCATCTGACGAGTTCACTTCTTGCTTCGCGGCGGTCCAGGCCGGGAACGGTTGAGCCGGCTGTCGCCAATGGGGCCGGTGCAAATGAAGCATTCTTCTTCATGATCCGTTGATCGACCGGAGGCTCCCATGACCACGATCACCCGCATTGCCGGTGGGCTTGCGATGGGACTGATGGTGCTCTGGTCGTCGGGTTGCGGCAGGAATGTCGTGCCCGATGGCGGCAACGACGGTGGACCGTTTGACCACTATGTGCCGGATCCGAATGTTTACGCCGGCGCTGTCGACCCGGCCATGATCATCGAGCAAACCACCGGCACCGGTGCAACTATCCGTTTCGCGGTCAACCAGCTCGTGCTCCTGATGAACGAGGGCACTACCCGTTCGACGGTCGAGGCGTTGGCCCACCGGCTTGGCGGCACCATCGTGGGCCAGGTGCCGGACATTGATTTCTATCAGATCGAGCTGTCCACGACGACACGGGCGCAACTCGATGCGGCCGTTGCTCAGGCCGAGGAGGACCCGAACGTCACCGCCGCGGGCTACAACGTGGCCTCACGCTTGAACCAGAGCTGTCCGGCGGCGAACGACAATGCTGAAATCTTCAACATCGACAAGTGTGCGTTCACCGAAACGGAATACTACAACGCCCTGACCATGTTTGATTTCTTCCGCCCGCACCTCGCGCTGAATCCGGTCACTGTGGCCGTGATAGATTCCGGGCTGGACCCGACGACCGGAGAGTTCGACAATACGGATGTCTTTTATCTCAACAACCTGCGCGGACCTCCCGTTGACAGCGATCCAGACAGGCACGGCACGATGGTATGCGGCATGATCGCTGCCGACGACGACATGCAAGGAATCAACGGCATCGCGTCGCGGTTCTTGCTGGACAACCTGAGTCTGGCGGTGGCCGGTTGGGAGGGTATCCAGCTTGGCACCTCGGCCACAGGGAGCTGCGTCGCCCACGAGATGCTTTACACGTTCGTGGCCGCAGCAGCGGGGGCACAGGTCATCAACCTGAGCATCGGCTACGAACCGTCCGACCCGCATTTCAGAGTGATCCGGGAAACCTGGAAGAGAAGGATCGCCCGCCTGCCTGGTGTCGTGTTTGTGGCTGCGGCGGGAAACGAGACCACCGAGTTGGACGGAAACAATAGCGCCCCCGGCGGCATCGGCCTGCCTAATCTGATCACCGTGGCGGGCACGGCCCGCTGTGAGCCTGACAGGCCTGCCAGTTTCACCAACTACGGCCCGGTCGTCGATGTCGCCGCACCCGCCGAGGATGTTCCCGTGGTCTTCGACGGTGTGTACGTGACCGGTTCAGGCACGTCCTTTGCAACGCCCATGGTGGCATCGCTGGCGGCGATTCTCAAGTCAATCCAGCCCACACTTACACCCGCTCAGGTCAAGCACTACATTGTCGATTGCGCCCACCCCCTCTATGGCAATCCCTTCGGCCGCCTGATGTTCACGAACTCAATCTGCCAATTGCTGATCGATATGGGTGTAGGCGATCCCATTCGCTCCTGGATCGATCCCATGGGTCTGGGCAGTTTTGGCGCCTCCGGCCTGGTGCTGAGCAGGATATGTCCGGCGGGGATCGTCTACACGGTTGATGGCTACGGCACCTACCAGACCTACTACGAGACGGAATCAGACCACCGCCCCGCCATCGCGGGGTCCTTCGGCGGCACATCGTTCACGTGCGGCGGCGGAGACGGCGACGCCTCCATTGGTTTTACGAGTCTGAGCCTGACTCAATTCGTCCTCGGCACCTACATCATTACGACCCCCGAGGAGGCCGGTCCGGACACGGCCGCCGCATCGTTCACCGACTTTACTACCGGCGAGAGCGGCATGGGTATGGCCGGGTCAATCACCTTCGACGCCTGCCAAATCGACCAGCGCAGTCCGTTCGACGGCATCAACCCATGGATCGTGCGGCTGAGCGGGGCGTTCGCAGGCGTACTCCAGATGGCCCACAACGACCGCGCCCCCACGTTTCATGAGTTCGAAGGGTCCTTTAGTGTGCCTCTCCTGGTGCTGGCCGGAGCGGAAGACTCCTTCATTGACTACCTCGAGAACACGTGCGAAGGAGGCATTCCCCGCCCGCACGAATAGACCGCATCCCCGCCCCACAAGAGATGAAATGACGACCGGGCACATATGCTCCATGTCAGCGATGGTGCGTTCGTCAACGCAACGGGTAAACGCGTGTCAACCACAAGGCAGGTAACGGCTCTGCTGTATCGCCCACTCATCCCCTTGGCCGGCTGTCGCCCCGAAGACCTCCCCGGCAATGGGCAAAGAAACCGAGCCGGCCGTCCATCTCGCTCATCCCGGCCGGCGGACGCGCTTCTGCTGCAAGCCCGGGAAGAACAGGTTCGAGGCCAACCCCGCCAAGTACCTGGCCAAGCTGGGCCGGCAGTTGTCGACAGTCACCAAGCCGACAAGTTGAGTGGTCTGCCATCGCCGCGTCCGAATCAACTCGCGCAGTTCGGATCGGCCGCCGGCTTCTCCCCGCTGAGACACCGTTGAAAGACGGCGAAGTCCGCCTGGTCGATGTCATCGTCGGTGTCGAAGCAGGCCCACACGCAATCCGGGCTTGGCTGCGAAATGGCCGGGGCCGTCGCGCAGGCCTCGAAAACCGCTAAGTCATTCATGTCCACGTCGCCGTCCCGGTCGAAGTCGCCCGGCACGAACGGCGGGCAACCATTGATGTCGACGAGCACCCCACCGATCGTGGCGGGGCAAAGGTCGCAGGTATCCGGCGTGCGGTCCCAGTCGAGATCCTGAAGACGATACGCGTAGGCCGAACCGACGTTCTGCAACCAACCCGGCCCGCCAACGACCAGGGTCTGTCCGCGCGAATCTACGGCACCGAAGGAGTCACCTGCGGTGCCATCGGCGGCCGTCGGTTTCGCCCATGCAATCCAGCCGGCCCTGATGTGCCGGAAGAGATAGATCGATCCGGAACCGGTTCCACGGTCATTGTCGCCGTAGGCACCGACAACCAAGAGATCACCATCGAGCGAAAGGAAGTAGCCAAAATCGTCCTGCGACTCGGTGTCGGATGCCGTCAGCTTGGCCTCTTCGTACATCTCGCACTCGTCGGGAAGGCCGTTGCCGTTGCACTCCTGGCTTGTGCCGACCGCAATGTCCTGAGCCTCGGGAACATCGTTGAAATTGCAGTCTTGCGCATTTGCAGACGGCACCAGCCACAGCCCAAGCCACGCCGCGGCTGCAAGCTTCAAGCCGGTCGTGAGGCACCCTTCCACGATCCACCTCCGATCATCGCTCAACGGCGCCGTCTTGAACGGAGTCATACAGAAACATGATCCTTCCGGCCCAGAATCTGATCAGCCCACCGAATGCTGCTGCCATTGTACAGCGCTATGCGCCCTTGTACAACCCTATGTAGCGTTAGATCTTCTCATTCCCTCCGCTTGAAATAAGCGCATAAGACCTTCCAAAAGACGATTCTCAAGCGTTTCAAGAGGTGCTTTTGCGCCGCTATGACACTCGGGTCACGATCATACCATCGCAACCCGAAGATGAGGCGCTCTGAAAGCGGCAAGAGGGGTCGGTCTCACCCGGCGCAGTTGGGGTCTGCCTTCACATCGCTGCCGCTGATGCAATTCTCGAAGACGAGAAAATCATCGCCGTCCACGTCCTCATCGCTGTCCAGCGAAACATCCGCACAGTCGGGATCGGTGATGATCACGCCTGCACCACCGTAGCATTTCTGCAGGCGGCCGAAGTCGTCCTGGTCAACGTCACCGTCGCCGTCATAATCGGCCTTGACACTGTGGACGTCGATCGTCACGGCAATATCCTGCGGGCTGTTGGCGGCATTGCCGCTGACGCGGATGACGGTGGTGTAGTGCCCGACGGGCAAGGAGGCCGTCGTATAACTGACTGTGATGGTGTCGGTTTCGGTCGTGGCGGTTCCGCTGATCGGGGTGACATCGAGCCAGCTCACCGGAGGAATCTCCTCGATCGCGTAGTTGAGCGTTCCGTCCCCGCCGTTGACGATCGTGAAGGTGTCGTTGCCTTGGGAATCGCCAAGGAAAACGCTGTGTGCCAGCGTGTCCTTGTTCAGCGTGATCTCCGGACCCTGAATGGCGTACTCGATGATGGTCATGGCCAGATCATCATCAGGGCGAGGCACGTTGTCCCGATAGGCGATGCCGTCCGCGTAGCTGTCGTGATCATCGCCACCGCCGCAGGAAGCCCCGGACGCCGGCTTCATCAGGTAAGGATTGAATCCCGGGGACTCGGGCGGCGGATTGTGAATGTTGAACTCAATGAAATAGGTCTGCCCCCTGGTAAGAGGAACCTCGCCGGGGTTGTAGCTGACGCCGTGAAGCCCCACGCCGAAAGCCTGGTACGCCGCGAGGGTGATCTTGTCCGGTCCTATCTGCGGCCCCGTCGGGCCTCCCTGCCGGACCTTCCATAGGAACTCCAAGTTCCACTTCCTTTCGGCCCCCGCCGCCCAAACGTCGGCCCCGGCCAGGCCCTTCCCCTTGGCAACGAACGTTTGTCCCCAGCGGGGCCCGAAAAAGCCCCCATCGCACAGGTAGCCCAGTCCGGTGACCCGCCTGTTCATCGTCACAATCGTGCCGTCGTTGTCGGAGAACACTGTGATGTTGAGGTCAAAGTTCTGCGGATTGCCCTGAGCATCATACGCCCGCCCGTTGGCGTAGCTGTTGGCATCCTTATCGCGCTTGTAGGGTTGCAGATTGCCGCTGCCGCCGTTGGCCGTCAGACGCACCGCATATCGCGCGCCCGGCACCGTCGGGATTTCTCCCGATCGCCACCGGACCCAGTTGTCAGTCACATCACCGACCTGCGGCTCGATGCGCGCCCCAATGAACTGCCAGTTGACCACGTTGGCGTTTCCGTTGTCCTTGAGCACCGCCACCTCGACATTGTCCGGATCGTCGCCGGCATACGCAAACATGATGCCGCGGATCGAAATGCCCGTGGCCACGAAGGTCTGATACCAGCGGTTCGCCGGACCGGTCCAGGCATTCTTGAAGTAAGTCGAATAGTCGATGGGCAGCTCCGGATTGACGGTGACCGTTTGACCACTGGTGATGCTGATGTTGCTCACCACCTTGGGAGCGATGTAAAACAGAGGCTGATTGACCAAGATCGAGTACTGGCCGGCCGGAACGTTTTCAAAGCAATACACGCCGTCATGCGTCGTGCCGCTGACGCACGCCGTTCCGGTGTAATAAGCGGATCCGCCCAGACGGCTGGAGGGCCCCACGAAGGAACTGCTCGGCGGCGAGAGGAACAGATTCGCCTCGTAGAGCTCGACGTACCCCATGCCGGGCTTGCCTTTGATCTTCTCGTATCGGCCGTGGCCGGTGATTGAAACGGCGGCCCAGGCCGTCCCGGCAAACAAGCTTGCCGAAACTGTCACCGCCAGCAGCAGGGCAAACCGGCCCATGTTTCGGCTCATCAAAGCACCTCCCTCGAATGACCTCAATTCCGCATGCCGTCACAAAACGGTCGACTCAGATGGATCGGCGATCCTGTTCATCCTCGTTGAATCAACTCCGCGACATGAAACAAGAATATCACAAGGTCGTCGGACGGGCAAATAGCTTCAGTATTACTTTGATGATTTCTTTTGCGGACGCTGCATCCAGGCCCGCGTCTCATACCCCCGCAGCCGACGACGAACAACCGGACCACGCTTGCCGCAAAGCGGATTACGCCCGCGTCGGCAGCGGCGACTCCGACAGAAAGCGAGGCTTTCCAGTCCGTCGCTGGTTCATCGTGGCACAGGATCGCGCCGTAACCAAGCCCAACGGTCACGGCCCGGCCCGTCAGGTTCACCGACACCGCTGCTGAACGCCTCCGGGGGACACGGCGGCAATGGGCGGGCGGGACCGTATCGTCGCACCACGGCAGACGCCCGCCCCTTCCAGGATTCCCGGCATGGCCGCGCCTGTTTTCATTGAACCGGAAAACGGCTACACTCCGGACCCCATGAGGAAGCAGTACAACATTCTCGACCGCCGATTGTCCGAGGTGCAGGAGGAGCATGCGCACGTCACCATTTTTAGCAACCCGGACGAGAACGAGAAGCGGTACCTCATTGACGAGCTGAAGGTCGACGAGCACACCTTCAATAGCGCTCTCGACCCCGACGAACTCTCGCGATTGGAGTTCGAGCCCGAACACGTGGCAGTGATTTTCAAGCGCCCGAAAAACTACTCCGGCGGAGAGCAGTTCTTGTTCAAGGTCGGGTCAGTAGGCGCTTTCCTGTTCAAGGATCGCGTCAAGATCGTCGTATCAGAAGACGTGCCGTTGTTCGACGGCGTGCCCCTGACCCGCGTTCATTCCCCGGCAGATGTCATTCTCAAGCTGATCGCCCGGTCGGTCATTCACTTCCGCGAGCATCTCAAGGGCATCAGCATGATCTCCGACGAGCTGCAGAAAGAGATCAACACCTCGATGGAGAACAAGCACCTCATCAACATGTTCACCCTCGAGAAGAGCCTCGTCTACTACGTCAATGCCATCAATTCCAACGGTGCCGTGCTGGAGCGGCTGAAGAACAATGCCGCCCGCCTCGGTTTCAGCACCGAGGAGGTCGAGTTCCTCGATGACCTGATCATCGAAAACAATCAGTGTTATCGGCAGGCCGAGATGTACTCCAACATCCTGGCCAGCCTGATGGATGCCCGGGCCTCGATCGTCAGCAACAACATCAACGTGTTGATGAAGACGCTGAACATCATCACCATTGCCATCATGGTGCCGACGTTCGTGGTCAGCGCTTTTTCCATGAATGTCGCCATCCCGATGCAGCATCTCCCTTATGCCTTCGAGATCATCATGGGGTTGGCACTCTTGTCGGTCCTGTTGTTCATGCTCTGCTGGCGCAGGTACCGGCCATAGCTGCGTTTCTGTACCGACGAAAAGGTCCGCACGCCGGACGGCCCGGGGCTGCTCGGCTTGTGATCCTTGATTTCCGCACCGTCACTGATTGATGCAGTTCGCATCAAGCGGGACACCGGGACCGGAGGCACACGACTCGAACCAGTTCAAGTCCGCCTGATCGACGTCGTTGTCCGGTATGCCTCCCGGACCTTCGACGTCGAAGCAGATGCAGTAGGCCGGTTCGTCCGGCACAGTTCCCCCCGCGCCGGTGTAGCACGACTGAAAAACGGCGAAATCGGTCTGATCGACGTCACCATCGCCGTCGACGTCGGCCGCCACCGGGAAAGAGCAGGGAGAAGCCGATTGCACCAGAAACAGTTCGTCGACATGGGTCGCAACAGTCCCCGGCGGGTTGCCCGGATTCCCCGAATCAGGCACGTGCCCCCACTCCACCGTCACCTCGGAAGTGGTCGGTGCGGCCTTGATCGTAAAGGGGGTCCAGACGCTTGCCGGATCGGTGACAGAGAAGAAACCGATGATGGGGCCGTTCGGCCCACCGTCGCGAATGAGTACCTGATGATCGTGGATCAGGCCCGCGCTCGCACCACCGTAAATCCAACCCGTCAACGTGAGCTCATAGCGAGGCAGAACGGGCACCGTCTGAATCACTCGTTGCATCGACGCCCCGACGCCTCCTTCCGAGATACCGCCACGATTGGAGCCGCCCTGCGTCGACGGTGAAGGGACCCATGACTGATTGTTGTACCGCACCGGCACGGCGGTTTCATATGAGGTCCAGAAGGCCACCGGTGTGGCATCCCCGCCTTTGGGGCCCTCCAGCTCAAAGTCGCCGTTGGGCAGCAACTGGCTGCCGGGAGGCGAGTAGCGGAACGCCAGGGGCAGCGGGGCGGGGCTGTCACACTGATCACCGCGAACGGCCACCAGGTCGTAGAAGCCCGCCGGCGCCGAAGCAAAATCGAATCTCGCCACCACGTCGCTGCCGCTGGGAACCACATTCGTCGCGACCAGCTCGGTCGCCCCCTGCACGAGTTTGATGCTGTTGGCCGAGTCGGCCAAGACGGTCACATTCGTACCGGTGATCTTCAATTCCGTCTGCCCCTCGCGGACCACGATCGCGCTCGGCGACACGCCGGTTAGTGTCACCGGGTCGACGCAGAACAGGTCAAAAGCGTCCACGAAAGTCCGTGGCACGTTGTCGTGGAATCGCAGCGAACCGGCGCCGGTGCTTCGACGCACGCGATAGAACTCGAGGTTCGCCGGCGGAGCGTTCGGCTTCTCAAGAACGAGGTTGTAGAGGTCGGCATGAGCACCGCTGGTATGCATCGGGAAGCTCACGATCAACTTGGTCGGACTGTGGGTGAGAATCGTCCCCGGCACCACCGTCTCCGCCTGATCTCCGGAAGCCTTGCGGTCAACGAAGACGAGCTTGACCGCGCTTACCTCGTCCAGATTCGATCCCCCGGTGATCACGAGGGTGGGATCCACGTTTGTCGGTCCCCTCACCGGATAAGCGATCCACGGATGCAACGGACCCGTGCAGGCCGGCGAGGCGGTCAGGCTGAATGCGTCGGCAAATGCGCCGGCCGCGCTGTACCCCGGGCAGACCAATTCCGTCGCCAGTTCCACCGTCACATAGCCGGAATACGACGTCCCGTTGATCGTCACCCCGACCCAGGTGCCATAATCCCCGCCGGCTCCGGCCGTCGTGTGGTCGATGCTTCGACTGCCGATGGTTGAGCCGGTCTTGTCGCCGTCATACAGGGTGACCTTCGCTTTGGCCTGAGACGTGCCGAAGCGATTGCAGTCCAGCCAACCGCTGAATGACACGGCCGAGCCCGGGGCTATCGGCACCGTTTGCCACATGGATGTCGTGGAAGTGCCGGGATGCCCCCGACTCGTGGACCAGATACCGTAAATGCCAAAATAGTCCGTCCGGTAGTCGATGGAAGTCGGGTTGGGGTTCGCGGCCGGGTTCTTGACGTAATCTCCGAACCACATGGCCGCATTGCCCACGGCATCCATGGGAGCAAGCGGTTTCCCGTCCGAGCCGACGTTCACCACCTCGAAGCTCGGGTTCGCCAGGAGGTTCTGTGGCACGCTCGGATCAAGGATCTCGAAGGCGTTGGAGATGACCACCGGATTGACGCCCGCCTGCTCGACCACCAAGTCGAACACGCCTGCCGCTTGCCCCGCTGTCGCAAGACTGACCGTCAGGGACGTGGCGGTTTGCGCAGTAATCGTGCCGGCAATTAACACGCCGTTGGCTCCGTTGTTGTTCCACATTCCCACCTGTGTTTTCCAGAGATGCACTCCGGTCACATTCGTGAGGTTGGTGCCGGTGATCGTTACCGTCGTATCGGTGGCCACCGGCGTGCTGATCACGTTCGGCTCGATGTCCGTGACATCGTGCTGGCCGGCACAAGTGCCTTCGCTGCATGCAAACAACTCCACATCATCCAGCGCGGCAATGCCCCACCCGGTTCCCCCCGCGCCGTCCCCGACCAGCGTGAACCGCACCTTCACCCAGCCGCTGGCCACCTCGCCCGCCCAGGTAGCCCATACCTGCTGGTATGATTGCGAGGGCGGAACGCCGTCCGTGCTGCTCTTGACCGCTGCGGCCACCACGACGTCGTCCACGAGAAGCTCGCCTGCCACAACGCTTGGCCAAGCCCCCGTGTCATACACCCACGCCCAAAACGACAGCGCCAGGTTATAGTACCCGGGCACGACGGAAACGGTCTGCTCAAGAACGCCGATATCACAGTTGTAACTGCTGGGATTCATGACAAAGCGATTACCCGTGCGTGCGCTTGCTCCGTAGGTCGGGGCGCTGCAGTAATCCACGTCAGGCCCGAGCGTCCAGTAATCCGGCGGCGAGCCGCTGATCGGACTCTCGAAACTGGTGTTTTGCAGCAATTGTGTTGGGGCCGCCAGAACGGGCGCCGCCAGAACCAATACGTATACCACCGCCGCACAGTAACCTCTCTGCCCAATGCGCTTCATATCATGAACCTCCTCTGATTTGCCCTGTATCGGGACTCCGATCCATGTTTTCAACCGCGATCCTCAGGTGAACACCTGATAGCATACCACATCCTCTGAAACTGTCGCAAGTTTTTTTTCGGCAGCAGGCGAAATCCTCAACAGCCGAGTCTGCTCATGTCGATGGAAATACACCCAGGATATAATTGATTCATCCAGAGCAATACTCGTTGCTGCAAAGGTGAAGAACCATCGGGGGATTAAAAGCTCTTCAGATACCCCCTTGCGACCGTCACGCTTCTTGTGCACCCTTCTAGAAGGGTTCAGGTGGATCGAATTGGAGACCGGGGCGGGGCGTCTTTACAGCCTTACGGCCGGACATCTGTGCGGCTTGCACGCATGTTTCCGGATCACAATGCACTTGGGCCGCAGCCCGCAAGAAGGCGGTCCGCCGCGGGGCCTTCCTCCGGACCGCCGCCGCTCGGCCAGACAGGCAAGGCTATACCTCTGAATGACACTTCATGAACTCGATGAGCTCATCCACCTGGGCAAAGCACAGGCCCGTAACGGTGTCAGCACAGCCGTAGTAGATGGCGATGCGGCCGGTGTCGGCGTCGGCCAGGGCGGCACACGGAAATACCACGTTTGGCACGTCGCCCACGCACTCATAGTCGCGCTGCGGTGAAAGAATGTACGGAGCCGCGCGGTAGATGACCCGCCAGGGTTCATCGAGATCCAGCAAGGCCGCCCCGGCACTGTATACGTAACCGTTGCAGGAAGTCAGCACGCCGTGGTAGATCAGCAGCCAGCCGTGCTGCGTCTCGATCGGCACCGGCCCGGCGCCGATCTTCGTGCTCTGCCAACCTTTGCGAGTGCCCATGACAAAGCGGTGCCGGCCCCAGTACACCAAATCGGGCGACTCGCTGCAGAAAATGTCGCCGAACGACGTGTGACGAGTGTCGCTCGGGCGGCTCAGCATGTAGTACTTCCCGTTGATCCGGCGAGGAAACAACACGCCGTTGCGGTTGTAGGGCAGGGTAATGTTCTCACACTGGTGAAACGTCTCGAAGTCCTGTGTATAAGCCATCCCGATCGTCGGACCGTGGTAACCGTTACACCAGGTGACGTAGTACCGATCGTCGATCCGGCAAACGCGAGGGTCATAGCCGTACTCGAATCGGCAAACCTCCGGATCCTGGCCCAGGAACCCGATCGGCTCGGGGTTCAGCCGCCAGTTGATTCCATCGCTGCTCCGACCGCTGTGCAAACGCATATAACGACGGCGATCGTCTACCCGGAAGACACCGGCAAAACCATCCCTGTAAGGCACGACGGCACTGTTGAAAATGCTGTTTGCGCAGGGAATCAGATCACGAGGGATAACCGGGTTCCGGCTGTAACGCCAGACCACCTCACCACAACCGGGCGGCCGGTCCTCCCATGGAATGTTGGGCAAAGCGGGGCCCACGATGGTTCCTGAATTCCGTACCGCCACCGTTCGATACTCCTTCGACTACGGGTCTGCGAGAAGGCGGCCCAGCACTCCGCATCGGGCCGCAAACCTACCGGACGACGACAGAGCCCGTCAAGACTTCGCATTGAACGTATGGCCAACTGGAACGTAACTGTTCATTAGGCAAAGACTTATGCAGAGCAGTATCGGCGATTGAGCCCTGTCGAGCCGCACTCCGATGCGAACCGCGCTACCATGCCGAACTCTCGTTTCGGATAATCCCTGGAACCGGAGCTTTCTGTCCGATACAATAAGAGTGCGACCAGGGGAAAGGTCGTCTCGCCATGCAGCCGGCAACGTTCGCCGCAGCAGATGGGCTTGTGAGGCCGGAGTGTGTGCTCCGACGAACTCTGGCGGCAAGTGCGAAAACCAGAGAGCAGCGGCTTCGAGTTCTCGTCGGACCGATCATGCTCTCTGTTTTTTTGTCTTGCCAGAGCAAGCCGGCTTCGCCTGCCCCGGCAACTCGCAACGTGAGATACGACAAGAGTCGAAGGGAGTGCGTTCCCCCGGAATGTCCCTTTAGTCTCTTCCGTCGCAACTGGTGCGCATTTTGCGCGCGTGTTTCTGGATCGCAGAACGCTTGGGTTGCGGCCCGCAAAAAGGGCGGTCCGCCTTGGCATGCCTCAGGCCACGAGTTGGCCCTGCGCAAGCCGATTCTTGTATCGTTTCCGCAGCCGTTCCAGCAGATCCTTGTGGATCTGGCTAACCCTCGATTCCGATAGGTCAAGCACCGCGCCGATCTCGGCCATGGTCAGATCCTCGCAGTAATACAGAATCAGCACCAGCCGTTCCTCCCGGGTCAAACCTCTGGTGATCAGGTCGATGAGCATTGCCCGAGACAGGCGCTCCGAAGGATCCCGTTGCCGCTCGTCGCCGATGTCCCAGACGCGCCTGCCGGTCTGGCGGTTAAGCCCGGCACCGCCTCGCGGCTCCAGCGCGGAAAAATGCACCTCCCGGCCTCGCTGCGAAATGCGACTCAATTCTGAATACCTTTCGACGGAAAGATGCATCGCCTCGGCAACTTCCTCTTGCGTCGGAGGCCTTGCAAGGCGGCTTTCCAGTATCTCGGTCACCTGACAGCATCGTTTCTCGAATGCCCGGATGGTCCGCGATTGGGGATCCAGCGAACGCAGCCAGTCCATGATCGCCCCAATAATCCGCTGCTGGCAGAAAGTCTCAAACTTGGCCTTCTTGTTCGGGTTGTAAGCCTCTACCGCCTCGATAAGGCCGTCATAGCCGGCGCTGCAGAGCTCTTCGTAGGTCACGTGCGCGGGCAGCTTTCTCGTCAGCCTGGCCGCCTGCATCTGTACCAGCGGCGCATAACGCTCCACGAGCAGATTGCGATATTCGCGCCTCCGGTTCTTGAGAAACTCTCTCCATACTGCTTTCGTGTCATCGATCCCCGGCTTCGCTCCATACGACACTTCGTTTGGTCGGCTCTTTCTTGTCATATTGTTGGCTATGCTCCACGAGTGCCCGGTTAAAACCCTACGGCCAGACATCTGTGCGGCTTGTGCGCACGTTTCCGGATCGCAGTGCGCTCAGGTTGCACCCCGCAAGAAGACCGTTTGCCTCAGGGTTCGACCTCGCCTCCCGCCCGTATCAACCTCGATGCGTTCAGTTGAGTCTCCGAAGGCCGACGAGCGGCAGGCCTGAAGCTCATGACGCCTTCTCAGGTCGCGATGCGAACGACTCGTTCGCACCTGATGTGCTGATTCCTGCCGACTGTCGAACATTGAATCGTGTCCCTGTGACACGGCGAGGGAAGGTGGTGAGCAGATTCGTGACTTCAATCACATGCCTTCCTTGAACCGGTGCCTTGGATTGGGTCGATCCTGGCACCGCACGTAAGTCACAATCTCTCGCCCACCGTGGTAAAAATAGCACGAGTTTTGCGATGAGCAAGCGGCGCAAAGGCCTGAAAACGCAAGTGCTTAGGCTCTCGGCTTATGGGACGCGTCGCCGGAAATCACAGCCCCCCCACATATGGTTTTCCACGCAGGCTTCCCCGACGACCGCTTGGGGGAGATTCCAATAAGCGGCCGATAACGCGCCTCGAAAAAAAGCCCTGAGATTTCCTCCCTCCGACGGCCGTAGGACCGCCCGCGCGTGGCAAAAACGAACACCCGCACCCCGGAAAGGCCCGGTTCGACGCCGGCAACCACCTTACGGCTTCCCAGGCGCCAATTGGCGATTACAATGATCCACCGCTGGTAAGCTCGCCGACAAGGTCGGTCTGTCTCTTGTGGAGCCGAAGAGAATGAGTGACGCGACGGTGGCAATCGTGATGGGCAGCGACTCTGACTGGCCGGTGATGGAGGCCTGTTACCAGCAGATCAGGTCGCTGGGGATCGCGGTGGTCGTGGAAGTCATCTCCGCCCACCGGACGCCCGACCGGGTGACGGAGTTTGTGGCCGCCGCCGAGCAGAGAGGCGTGCGAGTGTTCATCGCCGCTGCCGGCATGGCCGCGGCTCTGCCCGGAGTGGTCGCTGCTCACACTACCCTGCCGGTGATCGGCGTGCCCTTGCCGTCTGGTGTCCTCCAAGGCGTGGACAGCCTTCTGAGCATTGTGCAGATGCCGCCCGGTATCCCCGTCGCCACGGTCGCCATTGGTTCTGCGGGGGCGAAAAACGCCGCCCTGTTGGCCGCGGAGATCCTGGCGTTGAGCGACCCGCGTCTGAAGAAGGCTCTGGCTGATTTGCGACGCGAACAGGCCGCGGCCATGGAACAGAAGAACCGCAGTCTCAAGGAAAAACTTGCCGGTGCCTGATCTTGCCCCTCACAGAACACTCGATTGGATCGGCGGCCTCGACGGCCATATCGAGATGATCGATCAGACGCTCCTTCCCGGACGGTTCTCAGTCATCGCCTGCCACGACGTCGAATCGGTTTGGGAGGCGATCAGAGTCCTGAGAGTCCGCGGAGCGCCGGCTATCGGCGTGGCCGCGGCCATGGGCGCGGTCCTGGGCGTCCGCGACGCGACGACGGACGAAGATTTGTACGCCCGGCTCCAAAGAGCCTGCGATTATCTGGCCTCCAGCCGTCCCACGGCCGTCAATCTGTTCTGGGCTTTGGATCGGATGAAACGCCGCGCTCAAACGCTCCGGGGCCGACCGCTCGCCGACATCAAGGAATCACTTTTGGCTGAGGCTCGCGCGATCCGCGACGAGGATGCCGCCATGTGCCGGGCGATCGGTGATGCAGGCCGGCATCTCATCACCGACGGAGCCGGCGTCCTGACGCACTGCAACGCCGGCGGGCTTGCCACCGCCGAATACGGCACCGCCCTGGCGGTGATCTATCGGGCACACGAACTCGGTCGCAGGTTCCGCGTGTACGCCGACGAAACACGGCCGCTGTTGCAGGGTTCCCGCCTCACGGCCTGGGAACTGTCGCGAGCGGGCGTCGACGTCACCGTGATCTGCGACAACACGGCCGGCCTGCTGATGGCTCAAGGCAAGATCAACCTGGTCATCACCGGCGCCGACCGCATCGCCGCCAACGGCGACTCGGCCAACAAGATCGGCACTTATTCCCTCGCGGTTCTGGCGAAGGCCCATCGCATCCCGTTCTACATCGCGGCCCCGAGATCGACCTTTGATCTCTCCATCGACGACGGCCCGGCCATCCCGATCGAGATTCGCGACGAGAATGAGATCCGCCGTGGTTTCGGCAGGCTCACCGCCCCCGAAGACGTCAAGTGCTACAATCCCGCTTTCGACGTCACGCCTGCCGGGTTGATTCACGGCATCATCACCGACCGCGGCCTCATCCGACCGGTAACCCCCGAACAAGTCCGTACAACCATCGGCCGACCAGGGGGATGACTAACCAAGGCCCGCTACTGCCCTGCGAAGCAGCGTGCCCTTCCGGCAAGCCCGGGAATAACTGACCGTCCCCAACTCCGTAACATGCGCAACAACATCGGCAAAGGCGCCAAAACCGGCACAACGAACACCAGCACGGTCTGGTATGTCGGTACCCTTCCGGCGAATCCCATCTTGTTTCTCATCCCCGAGACTTGACAAGATAGCCTGCGATCTTGGCATCGAGCTGAGCTACAATGATCCTGTTGTGGCGCTTGACGCCATTGACGATTTCTTGAGGCGCAAGCCGTTTGAGTCTTTCCGCACCGCTACCAGCAGCGGGGATCGCTACGATGTCCGTCATCCTGAATTGGTCTTGCGGGTCAAGAACGGGCTCTACGTGGAACCGTGTGGTCGCGGAGGGGTTGCTGATCGTGCCGTGTTCATCTCACTGCTGCACATGGTCGCCATAGAAGCACCCGCGAATGGGTTCAGGAAACGTCGGCAGCTCCGCACAGGAAGGCGCGTCGACACGGATCGGCAGCCAAGACTCTGTCGGCTTCACTGCACATCCACCTTCAACTTTCCACCGCATCGCTCAACGATGACGTGTCGGCCGTTCCAATTGGGATCCGTATTCGGGTAGTCGGTACGAAAGTGGACACCTCGTGACTCCTGGCGGGCCAGTGCTGAGGCAGTCATCAACCGGGCGACCGTGAGCAGGTTCTGCGTCTCCCAGCCGAGCTGGTCATCAAACAGTTTGTCCATCATGTATCGACCCCAGAACTGGATGATTTCCTCCGTCTCGGCGAGTCGGGCGCCCGTACGTTCGATCCCGACATTGCGCCACATCACGCTGCGGAGAGAATTCAGAACATCCGCCAGGTCAAGCGAAGTTCGTTGCGACCGCTCTACCTCGCTGCGAATCAGCTTTGGTTGAGCCGGTCCGTTAGTCCCGGCGGCCGCCTCGCCGGCGACCGTCCCGGCGACCCGGCCGAACACCAGCCCTTCGAGCAGGGAATTACTGGCCAGCCGATTGGCCCCGTGAACGCCGCTGCTGGCGACTTCGCCACATGCCAGCAGGCCAGATATCGGCGTGCGTGTGTTTTCGTCCACCACCAAGCCGCCGATCATGTAATGTGCCGCCGGCCGCACCGGTATGCGATCCTTGCTGATGTCGATATCAAACTCCTCGCACAAGCGACAGATGGTGGGGAATCGCTTGCGGAACCTGTCCACGTTCAGGTGGCCGACGTCCAGGTACATGCAGGTGACGTTTTGTCTGGCCATTTCGCTGAGAATAGCCCGGCTGACCACGTCGCGCGGGGCCAGCTCCATGTCGGGGTGATACGCCTCCATAAAGCGACGTCCCTCGCGATCGACAAGATAAGCGCCTTCGCCTCGCACGGCCTCGCTGATAAGCGCCCGCGTCGCCCCGGCCACATAGAGCGTCGTTGGATGAAACTGAACCATCTCCATGTCGCGCAAGGGAACGCCGGCACGATACGCCATCGCATGCCCGTCACCCGTTGTGATCGGGGGATTGGTCGATTCGCGGTAAACCTGCCCATAACCGCCGCTGGCCAGAATGACCTGCTTGGCCCAGAAGATCTGGTGCCCGAAGTGACGATGAAACGTTGTGACGCCGCAGCAACGACCCTCATCCACAAGCAAGTCAATGGTGAAACAGTCTTCAAAGATTCGGATCTGCTCGGAAGCCCTGGCAACGCGGATAAGCGTGTTGGCGATTTCCAGGCCCGTTGCGTCGCCCATCGCGTGCACGATACGAGGGGCCGAATGCCCGCCCTCCAAGCCAAGGCTCAGCATACTCTGTCGCCGGTCGAATATCGCCCCCCACTCGATCAGCTCCTGAATCCGCGACGGTCCTTCGCGGACGATCCGCTCGACCGCTGCGCGGTCACACAACCCGCAACCGACCCTTAACGTGTCCTCGATGTGGGCGTCGAAGGTATCATCAGGGGCCATGACCGACGCAATGCCACCCTGAGCCCTGGCGGTGTTGGACTCGTCAACCCGCCCCTTGGTGACCAGAAGAACGGGAGCATATTTGGCGGCCTCGATGGCCGCCCGCAGGCCGGCCACACCGCTACCGATAACCAGTACATCGGCAAACAGGTTGGGAATCCGCCTTACGTCAAACTGAGTCAGATAGCGTCTTGTGTCGTATAGCTCTGTCATTTCGGAACATATGCTAAGTCGGTGGGGCTCTGACTTCAATGCCCAAGACTGATTCTCGCCGCTGGATCAGCCGATAACTTCGGTAGGAACCATCGAGGAGAGGTTATGCTGCGCGCCGGTCCGATGAGCGGGTCTGTGCGGCACTCTGGAGATGCCACTGGCGTATTGCCCGCCGGTGCATAACTGACTTGCCGAAAAAGGCACTAGTATGGATTACAGTCTTGGGGACACTGGGGCCCTGGACGTTTCAGTCTGCCGCTCAGTCTCTCCCGGCCTCAACAGCGACCACCACGGCAACGTCCCAGCCGGATAGGAACGTTGAGCCCATCGAACGTCCGGCGATTGCCGGCCGAAGGGTGGTCAAACATTTCGATTTCGACGAGCAGCGCTTCGGCAATTACGACCCGTACCCGATGTACTGGAAGCAGCACGAGGCTGCAGGTTTCCCACTCTATCTTGAAGGCAAGTTCGACGCCAATGAAGGGCACGATCGTGCGCCCAGCTTCAGACTCGACCTTAATGGCGGGTCAATCGCGTTCCATTATGTCGGGCGCGATATATCGGTTCGCACAAACAGCGACTACCTCGTAGTGGCCTGGTGCAAGACGTCACCTTTGACCTGGGCAAGAGCATACGTCACTGCTCGTTACCTGGATCGCAAAGGCCGCGTGATCGAGGGAACGCAGCGGTGCAGTGAGCTCCTTGGAGGAACCGGTGAGCCTCAGGAATGGGTGCCTCTGATGATCGGCCTGCCCGGCAACGTGCCGGACTCCCGCTACATTGGGATATCGGTCTGGCTGACCCAGGCAAGCACTTGGAACACCAACGCCCGACCCATGCGGTCTGTTGAGTTTCAGGAGATCAAAGGATCTGCCTGGTTCGACGACATCACCGTTTATCGCCTGCCTCGAGTCTGTCTCCGAACGAGCAGACCCGGCAACGTGTTCACCGAGATGGAACCGGTGACGCTCCATCCGGAGGTCAGCGATCCGGATGGCTTGAACCTGTCGGCCAAGCTGGCCATCAGGGACGCCGAGGGCCAAGTGGTCGAAGAGCGCCCCGTTTCGGTTCGGACGACCCACATGACTGAGCCGCAAGCAGCCGTCTACCGAAATCTGCCGGTGGGAGCATACACTGCCGAACTTGACGTTGTTTCCGATGATGGGGCTGACCTGGTGCGTCGCAAGCTCGGCTTTGTCCGACTGGCATCGCAAATCACTCCCCCGACCGAAAGCGGTCGGGGATTCGGCATTGTCTTGCAGGACATGAGCCTGGGTGTCGTGGCTGGACAACGCGACCTGCTTCTGAATCTGCATCCTGAACTCGTCAAGGTGCCGGTGTGGTGGTCAGGCCAAATCACAGGCTCCACCGAACAGGATCTGGCGATCGATCACTATCTGGAAATGATCGCCGAGACGCAGGCCGATCCCGTGGGCATTCTGGCCAACGGTTGTCCGCCCGGTGCCCAAAGACCGGATGAACAAACTCGCTCCATGCTCGAGATCTTCAGCGAGGATCCGATCGGCTGGAAGCCGCTGATCGCAGGTCTCTGGTCGCGTTATGCCGGCTTGATTCACGTCTGGCAGGTGGGCGCCGACGGCGACGCGTCGACGTTTTTGGATCACAAGTATCCGCGGATCCTGCCCGCTCTGGTTCGTGAGATGAAAAGCTTGATGACCGACCCGCTGCTCGCCTCAACGATCAACACAAAGTATGTGCCGCCCGCTGAGCCGTTGGCGTCTTACAACGCCGTTTTGCTTTCGGCCGACGTGCCGCTCGATGATGTCGAAAGACATCTTGCCCCCTTCCTCGACAAGGAACGCTCCAGAACCTGGATCACCGTCGAGGCTCCGCCGGAAGGTCGCTATCCGCGTCTCCAGCGACTCAGCGATCTGTCGCGCCGTCTTGTCGAGGCTCATTTTCAGAAAACAGGCGGCGTCTTTCTTACTGCCCCCTGGGCGGCACACGCTGACCTGCTGTCCGCGCAAGTCGACCCGAGTGAGGACTATGTGGTGTTCCGCACCATCGCCGATTTGCTGGGTGGAACGGAACCCGTTTCACGCGGCAGCCTCGACGGGCAGGCCAAATGCATGCTCTTCGATCGCAACGGCCGGGCGATCATGATGGTTTGGGACGAATACGCCCCGCCGGGGGGGCGGGAACATACGCTGTGGCTGGGCGAAAACGCCGAACAGGTCGACCTGTGGGGCGTGCGTCGGCCGCTGCAACCGCTGGGCAAGTACCGGCTCGTGTCCATCGGTCCGGTGCCGACGTTCATCATCAACGTTCCAACCTGGCTGATGGAGTTTTGCCGCCAGTTCGTGCTGGCTCCGCCGATGGTGGAGTTCAGCTTTGACGCATACGAACGCGACGTGATCTTTCGGAACACCTATCACGAGCCGATCAGCGGTCTGCTGCGCCTGCTCACCCCGCCGGACTGGGACGTGCGACCCAATCGCATCCCCTTCGCTCTGCAGCCGAATGAGGTGTTACGGTCACCGGTACAGATCCGTTTCCCGATCAACGCCGAGGCTGCGGTCACACCCTTGGTCGGCGAGTTCGAGATCGATGCAGACCAACGATATCAGATCGTCACGCCGGCATGGTTCGAGCTTGGGCTCGAAAACATCGACGTCAACGTAAACGTCTATCGCCTCGGTACCCGCGTCGTGGTGCAGCAAACAATGACCAACCGCACCGACCAACCGGTCAGCTTTGAGGGATACGTCGTCGCCCCCGCCCGAAAACGCATGGGTCGCCGCTTCATCAACATCGTCTCGGGGCAGAGCGCTCGCAAAGAGTTTCTGATCGACAACGCCGGCGACCTGGTCGGCAAGAGAATACGAGTCGGCCTCAACGAGCTTCAAGGTACCCGAATCTGGAACCGCGTCATCACCGTGCCCTGAGCAACACCGACACCATCTCCTCTGGTTGCACCCGCTCTTTCGGACCCTTATGGTCCGACCGCAATCTCCAGCGGGTGGCCGGTCGAGGCGGGGTACGTCACATGGATCGTGTCGACGAACTGAGCATCGATCAGGGTCAGGTGGTGCGTTCCGGGTTTGGGCTGAGATGGTCAGCGACGGCGTGACCAGGATCGTCTGGCCGGCGGGGAGCGGTCCTCTTGTCGCGCCGCCGATGCCGGCCGTGGTTGTGAACCGGCGGGCCGAATCGTGTGCCTCAATCGCAGGCTCGGTCGTCGGGATGGCGATGGGGCCGTTGATCGTCGGCAAGTCTGCGTCCTTCCGGCCAAGGATGTGGGGGGGCGGGGAGGTTGGGCGAGGCGTTCGGGGTGGATCGGATGACGGGGAACCGGCCACGGTTTTCCTTAAGTGTTTAATCG
>DAOOIV010000022.1 GCA_035384605.1 Phycisphaerae bacterium | reverse complement strand
CTGATCAGACCGAGGGGAACCGAGGGGATAAACCCCTCGGCTCGTCAAGACGTCAAGACCGAGGGGATAAACCCCTCGGCTCGTCAAGACCGGGGGGGCCAGCGTCCGCGGCGTGACCGCAATCGGGCGGTCCTCCCTTGACACGACGGGCGGCGGTGCCGCGAGCCGGAGGCTTCAACGCTTGGCGTTGGCCGTCGCGTCAAGGGTTCCGGCGTCCCAGGTATAGTCGAACGTGCCATCATGCAAGAGGTTTCCGTCATCGTCACAGGCAAACGCCTCGGCCAGACCGAAGTGCAGCCACAAGAAGCGCGAAAAGCGCAAAAACAAGACTCATGCTCACCTTCGTCTCCGCGCCCCTCTGCGTCCACTGCGGTGAAGTGCTGATTGCTGACGGCCGATCGCTGACCGCTTCTCAAAAACTAGCTGGGTCCCCGTTGCGACGCCCTGGTCACGGGTTCAGGATCTTGCGGATGCTTTCGGCGCCGACGGCGAAGCCCAGACCCTCGGTGCCGCCGCCGGAGAGCTTCCAGTCACAGACTCCGATGACGAGGCCGTCGCGGTCGATCAGCGGCCCACCGCTGTTGCCGGGGTTGATGGCCGCGTCGGTCTGGACCCACTGGGCCAGCTTGCCCGCCCGGACAGCGCTGACGATCCCCTTGGTCACAGTACCGGTCAGGCCCCTGGGTGCCCCTAATGCATAGCATTCATCGCCGAGGCTCGGTTCGGAGTCTCGTAGCCGAAGTGGCTGCAATCCGATGGATTTGCTCAGGATCAATACAGCAAGGTCTGTGTCCGAATCGAATCGCAGCACCACGGCAGAGGCTTTCTGCCCTTCGGGCGTTCGTATCAAGATCAGGCTGGCCCCCTCGACTACGTGATTCGCCGTCAGGATGGTCCTGGGAGTATCGATGCAGAACCCCGAGCCGATGGCCTCATCTGCCTCGATGAACACGACCGACCGTGCCGCTGTCGCCACGACTCCATCGGAAGCCGGGCGTGAACCGGCGGGGCCTGGGTGAGTCGCCGCTGCGAGTTCAAATCTGGCCGCCTTCGCCTCGATCAGCGAGCGCATTCGCTCCTCGAATTCCGCATAGGGCAGCTTCTCCGAGGCGGCGGCAGACCATTCCGCATCGATTTCTGCCACCGTAGCGTCATCCATCAACAGAATCTTCTGGGCGACTTCATCCCAACCGGGCGAGTGCTTCAGTACCCAGCCCATCGCCGAGGGAAAGGAAAGCGTGCCAGCGTACGTCGCACCTGGGTAGTACGTCGTATGTGCAGTGTTTCCGTACACGTTGGTGTAAGCGTTGCCGGGCGCGGTATAAACAAATGGTCGCTGACTCACGTCTGTCTTGGTGATCAAGAGCACATCGCCGCCTTCCCTGGCTGCGCGCCGCGCCATCTTCTGCTTCAACTCTGGCAGCGAGGTGTAGGCATTGCCCCGGCCAGCTATGATGCCGATAAGACGATAGTCGTGCGAGCCAAGCTGAGAGGTCAGTTCGTGCCTGGCCTTGATGCTCAATGCTGACCTCTCCCGAGGGCTGTTGTGGGGCAACTGCAACTGGGCGGCGAACTCCTCACTTCGGCCAGGATGACCATCCACCACCCTTGCACTTTGGACAGGCTCGATCTTCCACTGCCCCAGCGGCCTGTAGTCGATATTGCACAGGGCGCAGCCCCATATACACAGGGGCAGCAGACTGGTGACGATAATCACACGGCCCGGGATAGATTTCCGCCTTCGCGAAGCTGTCATGCTGATGTCCGCCTTTCTTGTCCAGCCTTGATTCCCATAGCTTTTCTGCCGACTAACATTTTGCCGCTTTTCAGCCGAACGTAAAGCCCAGTCGCTTGTTGGCGAGCCAGAGGATGGGGAGCTCGGTCTTGGCGAATCCGGCGGCGATGAGGTAGGGGTTATGGGCACGTTTCTGGAAGTGAACGTGAATGTTGTCCGCGTCCCTCCGCGTCCACTGCGGTGAAACACTGTTTCTCCGGCCGCTGAAGGCTGATCGCTCTTGTCAACCGCTGAGTACGCTGAGAAATGTGCCCTCCTGTTACCACCTTTACTGAAAATGGCTTCTGAACCCTTTTCCGGGCCCAAGACCGAGGGGATAAACCACCGAGGGGATAAACCCCTCGGCTCGTCAAGACGTCAGGACCGAGGGGATAAACCCCTCGGCTCGTCAAGATGTCAAGACCGAGGGGGTAAACCCCTCGGCTCGTCAAGATGTCAAGACCGAGGGGATAAACCCCTCGGCTCGTCAAGACCGGGGGGGCCAGCGTCCGCGGCGTGACCGCAATCGGGCGGTTCTCCCTTGACACGACGGGCGGCGGTGCCGCAATCCGGAGGCTCCAACGCATGGCGTTGGCCGTCGCGTCAAGGGTTCCGGCGTCCCAGGTACACTTGAAGAGGCCGTCGGTCTTGTGGTTGCCGACCTCATCGCAGATGAACGACTCGCTCGTCGAGGTTACCGGGCAGGTCTGCGGGTTGCGGGTGTTGGTCTGGTTGCAGCGGTTCAGGTCATCGGCACAGTAGCGCAAGGTCGGGGTTGTATAGTCCCCGATCGTCACGTTCTGCCGGTTGCCGATGCGGTGGTACCCGTACAGTCTCCTCTCGGCGGTTCCCCGCGATACAGCGTCAGCGGGTAACGTACAGAAGAAAACGGCCGGACCAGCATGCTGGACCCGGCCGTTTGGGTGGTGTTGTCCGCACGGTGACGCGCGGGGGTTTGACCGTTATTCCTTCACTGCGATGTAGTAGAGTTTGCCTTCAGAGAAAGTACGTCCGGCGAGTTCGCCGATCTCGGGGCCGGTGCCGATGAACAGGTCGCCGCGACCGGCCGCCCGGATCGCACCGCCGGTGTCCTGGTCAAACGCGAAGGCCTTGTAGCGGTGGTCGGCAATCTCGCCCACGCCGTTGAGGCGGGCCGGGAGAACCGTCTGAATATACGCCGGGCAGGCCCGCGGATAGACCTGCTTGTCGGTGGCAAGCGAACGATACGGCGAAACCGGCACGTTCAGGCTGCCAAAGGGGCCGCCCTGGCGCGGGGTAAAGAACACGTACCGTTTGTTGACCGCCAAGCTTGAATCCAGCTCCTCCGGATGCTCCTTGAAATACCGGATGAGACCCTGCAGAGACAACTCCTTCGGCGGGATCATGCCCCGATCGACCAGTCGCTGGCCGACGGAGGTGTATTCATGGCCGTTGTCGCCGGCGTAGCCGATTTCCAGGAACGAGCCGTCCTCGAGGCGGAGTTTCCCGGATCCCTGTACGGTGACGATGTACGCCTCGAAACGGTCTCGCAGGTAACACAGTTCCAACCCCTGACCAGCCAGTGCGCCGTGCTCGATCTCCGGGCGGGTCAGGTACGGACCGCCGCCCTTGCGTTGATAGGTCATCGTGGCCTCATTCAACTCAAGGTCGGGTGGCCTCTTGTACAAGGGGTACTTGAACTCCGCGTCGGGCTTCAGGCGAGCGTCGAAGATCGGGCGATAGTAGCTGGTAAAAAGTACCGTACCCTTGTCGTCGCATCCACGCGATACGTAGATGTCGAACCGCTCCTTGATCAGACGGTCGAGTTCTTCGGGCGACTTGGCCTCCCGGAGCGTATCCATGAGCGTCTGGACGCTGCGGATCGCCCGATCATGTGTGATATCCAGGTATGGGAAGTACCTCTTCGACGACTCCTTGCTTAAGTACTCCAGGCTGTTGGCCGCCGCGTACTCGAGATTGGTCTGGTGGTAGTAGGCCTCGCTGAAGTCCGGGTACTGTGCCGGATCAGTAATTTTAACCAAGGCCATCTCGCCTGGAGGCAATTTCTTCCAATAATCAGGCGGCTCCGGTTTGATCTCCACCGGCGGCTTTGGACAGCCGAAGATCCCCGCCACCATGAACGTGAGACCGAGATAGATCCAGCGACGCGTGACCATCATAGAAACGTCCTCCCTGGCCAATCCTGCCTGCCTGCGACGCGACGGCCGCCGGCCGGCAACCATGACACACTACTGATCCACGATTGTGCTCTCGCCCCTTGATCCCACCCCCGGCGAACATCACCATTATCGGTGGTTTGAACGGCCTTCAGCAACGAACTTGCGTGACAATCGGAGCAAGAAACGCGTACGGATTGCCGGCAACCGATCCGACGGCCCCTTGTGCGGTTGGACGAGGAGCTCTGTCGACGGTTATTCGCCACACAGACGATGCCCCGCTGTCAGGACGGCGAATTTCCGACAGGCAATGCGGACAGGATGCCAATCGCTTCAGTTGCCATCAGCAGCTCGTGCCAGAATGGTGACAAGAATCGGCCGAGGCGTCCCCTGGAGTTGTCAACCTGTCTTGCGAAGTGAACCGCCGCCAGTCGGCGCGGAGTCAATGACATTGCCGACATCGCCCGACAGAGGAACGCGCGGCTCCGTCGGCACTGAGCGTGGACGTTCGACAGGCGTCTCTTCGTGAGACTCGGGATGACTCGGGTCACTGCCACTGATGATCCGAGGCCGGGGAGCCAGGAACTCGTCGTCTGAACCTTCGTTGAGCCAACGAAGAATGTCATCTTCCGTGGGCGGATGGTGAAGATCGCCAGGCCTGCGTCTGGGGGCGAGCTGGGCCACGCGAAATGAGGTGCCGCACTTGGCACAGCGGGCCCGGTGGCCGATGCCGGAGGCAGGCACGCGGTACCTCGCGCCGCAGGCGGGGCATCGGGTCTCGATCTTGCCCTCATGGCCTGGCATGGCCGGTCCTCCGAGAGCCTCCTTCCCGGCGGTCTGACGTATCGAGCCGCACGTCGCCGACCACCCGGCGCTGATACTCCGGGCATCGAGTGCGGCACCTGCGTTATGACAACTTTGAGAAGTATCTGGCTGGCTCCACCACCCTCAGGCGGTGGCCCCTCTTCGCGGTGCCTTCACTCAATTCTATGCCCGCAGCGCCGCAGATTTCAACGCGTTTTCCGGCGGGATTCGGCCACGGACGTGCGGCACCATCCCGACGAAAACAGCGCGGACCGCTGCGCCGCGCTGGAAGCGCCCAACCAATCATTCGGCCAGGAAGGGGTTCGACTTTCGTTCAATCCCGATGGTGGTCGGGGGCCCGTGTCCGGCGTAAACAACGGTTTCATCCGGCAGGGTCAGGAGGTTGCGGCGAATGTTGGCAAGCAGTTGCCGACCGTTCGAGCCCGGGAAATCCGTCCGCCCAATACTGCCCGGAAACAGGGCATCGCCCGTAAACACCACGCCCGCCTGGGCACAGTAGAATGAGACCCCGCCGGGTGAATGCCCCGAGGTGTCCAAGACCTGCCAGGAAAGGTTCCCAAGCAGCAAGGTCATTCCGACGATCAGCTCCAGGTCGGCGGGGGTCTCGACGCTCAAATCGATTCCGAACATGGCGGACAGGTTTCGGCGTCCGTCGGCGAGCATCGGCCTGTCCGACGGGTGAATACCCACCTGGGCCACGGGAAACGCGCCGTGAACCTTATCGATGCCGGCGATGTGGTCCCCATGCCCGTGGGTCAGAAGGATCTTCTCCACGGTGATACGCTCGGTGATCGCGTAATCCACGAGGTTGTCGACGGCGGGTGCAAAACTCGGATCGATCACCCAACCGACGCGATTTCCATCATCGGATGAGACACTGACGACGTAGGCGTTCTCGGCGAAACTCGGATCGACAAAGGCCTTAATGCGAAGGTCGTTGCGGCTCACTGCTTTTTCCTGTTCTCCAGAAGTTGAAGAAGCGTCCTGGCCCGCTCGGCGCCGGGCGTTTCGCCGTAAAGATCGATGATCCGGCGGCACTGCCGGGCTGCCTCGTCAAACTGACGCTGCACGACCAGCCGCTGGGCGTTCACGTACATGGACAGTGCCTGCTCAGCCCGGCGGCCGGCAAGGCGGTCGGCAATTTCGCGGCGAACGGCGGGGTCGGACTCCAGGTGCAGACGCAGGGCCTTGGCCTCGCGCGCAAGCGGTCCGGCGACGAACCGGCCCTCGATTTCCTGCAGGACCTCCACGGCATCGGCCGCCCGCCCCTCGGCCATGAATGCCCGGGCTCTCGCCAGTTCGAGCCTTCCGGGAGCCTCGATTTCCTTGATCAACTGCTCCGCCCGACGCACGTGCAACGGTTCGTGCCAACGTCTTTGCAGGCAGATTCGATCGAGCGCCGGCAGGTCGGCGACGAGGCGGGCAGCGGCCATCCGGTCAAGAGCAGCGCCCACTTGATCGGCACAGCGATCGAAAAACCAGTCAATCGCTTCCTGGGCCACGTCGCTGTCGAGCACGTGGCCGATGCGAGGGCGATCCAGATCGATCCTGGCACCGGCGGTTCGAAGCCGTTGGAGACCCTCGCGCATTTGCTCGTGGTTGATGTCCGCGATGCCGACCGCGTAGAACACCGGTACGTGCGCCTTGGCCTTGACCTGCTCGCCGGTGATCCAGGGGGGGACATAGTTGGCCAGCGCGGCCACGGCCGTGACGGGAACCTCCTCGACATAAAGAAGCTCAAAACTCATTGCCCCGCCGGCCGAGAAACCCGTTAACAGCACTCGCTGCGCGTCGTAGCTGACATTTGCCCGCAAGTGCTTGAACATGGCGTGAATGACGGCCGTATCACTGTTTCGCCATCCGGGACCGACGCCCTGTGGTGCCGTAATCAACGGGGGAATCCGCATGCTGCGAGCGGCCCAGAACCCGACCGTCTGTTCCGCGGTGTCGTCGGTGCCGTGCAATGCAACAATCAGCGGCGGCAGTTGGCCCGAACCGTAACCGGCGGGCTTGCGCAACACGTAGAACGCGGGGCCGCTCTTGCCTTGAACCGGCAACGGGATCCGTTCGATCGCGGGAGACGAAAGGAGCGGAGCGGGACCACTGGCCGGCTTCGAGGCAGTAGCAGGCAAGGAGGTCTCCGTCGGCTCAGAGCCTGGACGAAAACCAACAGGACCAGACGGTAGGGCAGCGTCGAGGTCGCCACGGCGACCGAGACCTGCAGCATAGCTGAGTCGCGGGCGGCAGGTCTCCGCCGTCTCCTGCGGCTCCGACCATGCCCTGGCTTGCCCACACGCGCTCTCAGCGGGTCTGGTCTTACCCATGGCCGGAGGCTGACGAGCAGCAAGTACCGCAACCAATACAAGACCCTCGGCAACCAGAGACCGAAGCGACCCTCTGCTCAGCAGCTTCAAAACGGGTATCTCCATGTACCAGCCGCAGTTCATTCTACAGGCTCGCCGATCGGCTTCAATTCGGTTGTCTTCTCCTGATCTAAGCGGCGTCGCGTGCCGTACCCTACTCGCGCGAAGAGGAATGCTCAGTCTGAGCGAGTGCCGACGAGGGCGTCGGCACCCCGAGTGGGGCCGGCTCTACGCGTCGGCGTGGCGGGTTTCGTCACGCTTTGGGGACCCTGTGGGAACCTTCTCCGCCTCCGTGCGTCTGATATAATGAGGTCAGGAGGTGCTATCATGACCAGTCACCTCGTTCGGCTTGGCACTCTGCTGGGGCTTGCCGCAATCACCGGGCTCAGTTCCACGGCCATGGCTGCAAGGCCGCAATTCGCATATCGGCCTCCCGCGATGCGATCGGCGGTTCCACCGATCATTGTGAAAAAGGTGCAACCCGGCCCGGTCATCATCAAGCCGTCTCAGGCAGTCATCATTCCCATTCCAACGACCTGGGACGCAGTGATGATGCCGATCCCGACCGACATCGATGCGAAGATCGTGCTGCTGAGAACCAAGCCCTGACCGACCCCGACGGGCCGGCGGCAGCCAGGTTGCGGCAGGCTCTGGCAGCGTCGAGGTTGCCGTCGGCGACCGAGACCTGTCCTATTCCTACAGTCGGAGGCCGTTGGCCCGGGCGGCATCGTTGAGCACGCGAGCCATGATGGCGTAGCCGGCGTAGTGCGGATGCAGGCCGTCGCGGGCCAGATCCCTGGGCAACTCGCCGGCCGAGTTGCTCATGTGCGCGGCGTAATCAACATAGATGCAATGTTTGGCGGCACACATGGCTTTCAGTTTCTCGTTGATCTTGGGCAGGATCGGGGCCTTGCCCGCATGGTTGCCGGTGTCCGGGTTGGTCGGAAGGATCGAGCAGATAAAGACGTTGATGCCCGCTTTTTGAGCGGCGTCCACCATCGCCTCCATGTTGGTCATCACCTGGGACATTGTCTCATCTTCGGTCTTCTTCGCGCTCAGCATACGGGCAACGTCGTTTGTGCCGGCCAGAATCACGACGTTCCGCGGTTTGAGCTGGATGACGTCCGCCTCGAAGCGTCGGGCCATATGCGGCGTGATGTCCCCGCCGATGCCGCGATTGAGGATGACCCCGTCGCTCGGTGCAAAGTAGGCAGCCAGTTCCCACAGTTCGGTTATCGAGTCGCCCATGAACACCGTGCCGACGGCCACGTCCTGGCGGATGACCTCCTCGTTCCAAAAGTCAAACCGCCCGCGGAGTCGATCTGCGGGGGCGTTGTCGCCGAACATGCCCGGCTTAATCAGTTGCTGCTTCTGCTCGTCGGTGCGGCCGGCCCGCTTGATAGCCGGGCTGATCCCACATCCACCGGTTGCCACCAGACCCAAGAGGGTCGCCGCCACCAGCCAGTCTCGTCGATTCCTGATTTGCATGTTTGTCTCCATTCTTCGCTATGAAGTTGAACATTCGTTGCGCCTGCAGCCGGGTATCAGTGTAACCTCCTCGGTGCCCTCTTACGAGGAGCGAGACAGGGGGACCGAGGATCGGGCAACGGGGGCGGCAGCAGAATCGGCCTATCTGCCCTTCGGGAAAGACCGCTGAAGCGGCGTGTTTCCCGTTCGCGTTCACCGCCAACCTTTGATTTCTGCGCAAAGAATGCAACGCGTCTCTTCTCCAGAACGGCCCTTTTTCAGGGGTTTCCCAAACACTGATGCTTGCAGTACCTGCGCAGAGATCAATAAGGCCGGCCGCCTTTTTGCGGACCACAACCCAAGCGCTCTGCGATCCAGAAACATGCGCGCAAAACGCGCACCAGTTGCGACGGAAGAGGCCAAGGCGCATGCCCACGCAAAGCCGTGGGGATGTCACCCGGCACGGGGTGCGGCGTGCCGGAGCCCGGATATGGATCACGGATCAAGGAGAGGTATAATGCCAAACCTGCCCGGCGATGCGGGGTCGGCGTCGGATCCTGCTCGCCTTTTTCGAAGGAATACCAGGACATGGCCACGACCGAAGGTGAATTATTCCGGACCTTTATTCACGACATTATTGATGAGGACATGCGCACGAACCGCTGGGGCGGCCGGGTAGTGACCCGCTTCCCGCCGGAGCCCAACGGGTACCTGCACATCGGGCATGCCAAGAGCATCTGTTTGAACTATGGGCTGGCCCGCGACTACGGCGGCAAGTTCAACCTGCGCTTCGACGACACCAACCCGGTCAAGGAGGAGCAGGAGTACATCGACTCGATCATCGAGGACGTCCGCTGGCTCGGTGCCGACTGGGAAGACCGATTGTTCTTTGCGTCGGATTACTTTCAGCAGATGTACGAGTGGGCAGTCCAGCTTATCAAGGCGGGCAAGGCCTACGTTTGCGACCTGAGCGCCGACCAGGTTGCCGCCATGCGCGGCACGGCGACCGAACCGGGCCAGGAGAGCCCTTATCGCAATCGCAGCGTCGAGGAGAATCTCGATCTTTTCGAGCGGATGAAAAAGGGCGAGTTCCCCGACGGTTCGCGGACGCTGCGGGCCAAGATCGACATGGCCTCGCCGAACTTCAACATGCGCGATCCGGTCATGTACCGCATCCTCCACGCGACTCACCCGCACACCGGCGACGAGTGGTGCGTCTATCCGATGTACGACTGGGCCCATGGGCTGGAAGACTCGATCGAGCAAGTCACGCACTCGATCTGCACGCTGGAGTTCGAGAACCACCGCCCGCTGTACGACTGGTTTCTCGACCAGCTGGGCATTTACCACCCGCAGCAGATCGAGTTTGCCCGGCTCAATCTGACCTACACGGTGATGAGCAAGCGCAAGCTGCTGCAACTGGTCAAGGAAGGGCTCGTGCGTGGTTGGGACGATCCGCGTATGCCGACGATCTGCGGCTTGCGGCGCCGGGGCTACACGCCGGAAGCGATCTGGAACTTCTGCCGGCGGATCGGGGTGAACAAGTACGACAGTATTGTGGACATCCAGCTTCTTGAGCACTGTATCCGGGAGGACCTCAACAAACGAGCCCCACGGGTCATGGGCGTGCTCCGGCCGCTGAAGGTGGTCATCGACAATTATCCTGACGGGCAGGTCGAGGAGCTCGACGCGATCAACAACCCCGAGGACCCCGGCGCCGGGACCCGGCACGTGCCGTTCTCGAAGGTGCTGTACATCGAGCAGGACGACTTCCGCGAGGTCCCGCCGCCGAAGTACTTCCGACTGACCCCCGGTCAGGAGGTGCGGCTCCGCTACGCCTACTTCGTCAAGTGTACCGGCTGCGTGAAGGACCCGGCCACGGGCGAGGTCAGCGAAGTCCACTGCACCTACGACCCGGCCACCCGCGGCGGCGACTCGCCCGACGGCCGTAAGGTCAAGGGGACGATTCACTGGGTCTCGGCCGGCCAAGCCGTCGACGCCGAGGTGCGGTTGTACGACCACCTGTTCAGCAAACCCGATCCCGACGACGTTCCCGAGGGACAGGACTGGAAGACCGGCCTGAACCCCAACTCGCTGGAAGTGCTCACCGGCTGCAAGGTCGAACCGAGTTTGGCCAACGCCGCCCCCGGCAGCCGATTCCAGTTCGAGCGAATGGGCTACTTCTGCGTTGATCCGGATTCAACGCCCGGCAAGCCGGTCTTCAACCGCACGGTGACCCTCAAGGACACCTGGGCGAAGATCGCGGGCAAGCAGGAAGGCAAACCCAAAAGGTAGGGCATGGTCGAAGCCGCCAAAGGCGGCGGAGACCTGCCGAACGATCTGATTTCAGATTGGCGATTTGAGATTTGAGATCCGGCCTGGTGGCGGGGTTGACCCGGCAGCGACAGGGTCGTAACAGTGGAGTCGGCGTATCCCGAGCAACGAAGCAACACTTTGCAGGGCGGGACGTGCTCACCGGCCGTTTGCCGGAGGAGTCGGTGGATTCTGTGCCGGCGAACGAGGGCCGTATGACATCGATTTGCGAGCGGATCAAGACGGCCCTCAGAACGGCCGGTCAGTTGGGTCCAGGCAGGGCTCTCATGCTCCCGGCTTTGTCAGGGGTGGTTATCATGGCCGCATCTGCCCTGACGTTTTGAATACCACAGGAGGTTCACATGTCCAAGTCAACGCTGCCGCTGATCATGGCGAGTGCAAGCATCGCCGCCGGACAGGCCGGGCTCGCCGCTCAAGGCTCCGCCTTGCCGGTTATTCCCCAACCCGCCAGAGTGGAACGCGCGGACGGCGTGTTCGTCATTGACGAGAACACTGCGATTGTCGTCGACGCCGCGAGCATGGCCGAAGCGTACAAGCTGCAGGATTACCTTGCCCCGGCGACGGGTCTGCGCCTGAAGCTTGTTGAGAACGCCGGATCGCAAGGTGCCATCACACTGAGAATCGCGGACTCGTTCGCCGCTCTTGGCGAGGAAGGATACGCGCTCATCGTCGCTCCCGACGGCATCCTGATCGGGGCCAGAGCCCGCGCCGGCCTGTTCTACGGCATTCAGACGCTTCGGCAGTTGCTGTCGCCCGCAATCTTCCGCTTAGCGCGGGTAGAAGGCGTGCGTTGGGAGGTCCCGTGCGTCCGGATCGAGGATCAACCTCGCTTCAGGTGGCGCGGCTTGCTGGTCGACACCGCTCGCCACTTCGTACCGAAGTCAGCGCTGCTCAAGTTCATCGATACCATGGCTCTGCACAAGTTCAACAGTCTGCAGCTTCACCTGACGGACGACCAGGGCTGGCGAATCGAGATCAAGAAGTATCCCAAGCTCACGGAGATCGGGGCATGGCGGGACGAGACCCTTGTCGGTCATGCCCACGCGAAACCCTGGCAGTTTGACGGCCGCAAACACGGCGGGTTCTACACCCAGGATGACATCCGCGAGATCGTCCGTTATGCGGCCGATCGGCATATCAACGTCGTTCCCGAGATCGAGATGCCCGGCCACGCGCGGGCGGCCATCTCCGCCTACCCGCATCTCGGATGCAACCCCGACACGCCGCTCAAACCGTGGACCGTGTGGGGCGTATGCCCGGACATTTTCTGCCCGACGGACCAGACCGTGGCGTTCCTGCAGGACGTTCTGGCAGAAGTGATGGAGCTTTTCCCCAGCCCGTACATTCACATCGGCGGAGACGAAGCGGTCAAGGATCAGTGGAAGGCCAGTCCCGTGGTGCAGGCCCGCATCAAGGAACTGGGTTTGAAAGACGAGGCCGAGATGCAGAGTTGGTTCGTCAAACAAATGGACGCCTTCCTGACCAGAAAGGGGCGCCGGTTGGTCGGCTGGGACGAGATTCTGGAAGGCGGCCTGGCACCCGGAGCGGTGGTCATGTCGTGGCGCGGCGAGAAAGGCGGGATCACGGCGGCCAAGTCGGGGCATGACGTGGTAATGGCACCGACGTCACACACCTACCTGGATTACTACCAGGGCCCGAAGGATAGTGAGCCGCTTGCCATCGGTGGTGACCTGCCGATCGAGAAGGTTTACGCGTATGAGCCCATCCCGGCTGATCTGAGCGAAGAAGAAGCCCGGCGCGTGCTCGGAACGCAAGGGCAGCTCTGGTCGGAATACATTCCCAACCCGAGGCACCTTGAATACATGGCCTATCCTCGCGCGGCGGCACTGGCCGAGGTCGCATGGTCCGCCAAAGGGCAACGGAACTTCGATTCATTCCTGGAACGGCTGCGACAGCACGTGCAGCGGTTGCAGGTGATGGATGTCAACTTCCGGCCGCTGGACAGGTAAGCACCGGCATTGCGTGACCGAATATGGGCCGGTCGCCAGACCGGGCGGGTTTGTCTCGGAGTGTGCCATGCGATTCGAGTTCTTTCGGGCTGCATCGGTCTGTCTGGTCCTTGCGGCGGTTCACGTGTCACCGTTGCCGGCCGGAGAGGCTTCTCGCGAGCGCCAGCGCGTGGAAATCGGGTGGCACGACGATTTCCGAACCGACAGCGGCTGGCTTCGTGAGAATAGCGATGCGCCGGATCACGGGGATCATGCCGCAATCGCTTTCGGTTCGGATGGCGCCGTCGTCAGCGTGGCTTCTTCGAATCGAGCGACGGCTTGGACACGGACCACCAACCCGATATGGGTGAACGTGTTTCCGTTCCTTGAGGTCCGGTACAGCATCCGTGAAAGCGGATCGGGGGCACAGGTCTGGCTGCTACTGTCCGACGACTCCACCGGCCCGGTGACGCCCGGTGCTCTGAATCCGGAGAACCCGCTCGCCGGTGACCACGAGGCGCTTGTGGGGCCGTTATCGCGTGACCAGGACCGTGCCGTATTCGACCTGCGGGCCCTATTCCCATCGGATCGGGTGGCCCGGATCAGCCTGCGGATCACCACGGAAGCCGCGCCGACCACCGTTGAACTGCGGCGACTTGCATTCTGGGCATCGGATCCGCGTCTGCCATCGCCGCAAGCGACTCGACCGACCTGTACAGCGATTTTGCCCCCAGAAGATGACTTTTCAACGAGCCGCCCTTCGCAACGAGGTGTCTGGCAGCCCGTTCAATTGCCGCAACGCGATGTGATCTCCGCAGCATGGCTGACCTCGGCTCTGGAGACGCCGGTCGACTGGCCGGCCGGCAAAGACATCGAGCGAGGGGGCATCCTGTTTCGGCTGGGTGATGCGGACCGGGCGGCGATGTGCAGCGGGGTCATGGAGAGGGAAAGTCTGGACGTGAGCGGAAGCTCACAGGGCTGCGAGTTGGCCCTGCTGTTGGCGACGCGCATGTTCGGCAGCGGCGTCGCGTGGTACGGGCAGGCGTCGGTCAAGCCTCGCACCACGATCACCTCGCCCCATCAGCTCGCCGTCCGGCTGGAGTATGAGGACGGAAGCACCAGCATTCATCTTCCCTGGTCGGTTCGCCGCAAGACGTGGGCCGTCGATCGCTCGCCGGACGTCTACATCGTGCCGATGGATGCCGACAAGAGCCTCGTTCGTTTCAGTGTTGTTGACGGGATGAGCTACGGCCAGGTGTTTCTGCTTGCAGCGAGCTTGAACTCCACCTCATCGCCGTCATTTCCACAGTTGCGCCCGAAAGCCGAACCACGACGAACGCGCCAGGCTCCGGTGCCTGTCACCTCGCCGACACAATGGCATCGCGCCGGGAATCGCTTCACCGTCAACAACGCATGGTTGCGTCTGGCGGCTGAAGTAGAGACCGGTCTGCGTCTGGAGCAACTTGGGCTCGTGCCTTTCGATCGGGAAATCCTCAACGCGAAGTCTCCCGCACCTTTTGTCGAGGTCCTCGGCGAGGATGGCCGGGTATTGTCTATGCGATTCGAGGCCGGTAACGCCGGAGACACGGCCGGTGGGGCTCGTCTGGACTTTCGTTGGTCTCTGGCCCCGTCGGAACACAAGCTCTCCTTGTCCGTGTCCGTTGAGGATGCCGGCCGCATCCGCATGGTTCCGACGCTGCACAACCAGACCGCCCAGACGTGGAAGACGGCCCTTCGTATCGCACAACTTCGAGAATGCCGCATTTCCCCCATCCCAGGCGATAGCGGCTATCTGGTCGGGACACGAAACGCCCTGCAGAGTCGTGTGCCCACTTCCATCCGAAAAGACTACAGCGGCGTATGGCCGTTGCCCCTTGTCGATCTTTTCGCCGAGCAGGCCGGTGGCGGGTTGGGCTTGTTCGTGATCGACTCGAACCTGTTGCCCAAGGCGATCGAGTTCAAGCAGACCGATAGCGGGGCCGACATTGCCATCGAGATTCGTGAGCTGACCGTCCCGCCCGATGGCCATCTTGTTCTCCCTCCGGTAACGCTCATGGCACACACCGGAGACTGGCACGATCTATTCAATGCGTACCGCGCCGAGGCGGTTGCCGAGACGCCGCCGGATGACAAGCGGCTTGAAGAATCGTTCTACTGCCGGCGAGACTACCCCTTGGGGGGGACTGGACACCTGTTCACCCCCTTGTCGTTGCGGTACACCCCCGAGCGCCTGATCGCCGAGTCCAACGAGGCCTTTGGCGGAATCCACATGATCGACATCTCTGGATGGGCCTACAGCCGCGCGACCGGGCGCGTCGGCGACTATCTCTCGAACGATCTTGGCGGGCTGAGCGAGCTTCGTCGGATGGTGGAGCGCTCACACGCTGAGGGGATCAAGGTGGGCCTGTACTTTGAGGGGTACCTTATTGACCGGCGGTCGGACCTGGCCAGGAAGGCGTTGCCCGACTGGCAGTCGGTGGACAAGACGGGCAAGCCGCGCTGGTGGTCGGGGGACATGGAGTTCTTTGCATGTCCGGGCGTCGAGGCGTGGCGGCGTGAACTGGCCGGCAGGATCGCCAAGGTGGCGCACGAAACGGGCGCGGATGCCGTCTATGTCGATCAGTTTGGCCTGCTTGGGCCGGGCAAAGCCTGCTGGGCTCCGAACCACGGGCATCCAATCCCCTCCAACCCCATTCTGGAAGAACGGGCGATGCTGCGGACCATTCGTGAAGCATTGGATAAGCAAGCCCCGGGCACCGCGATATACATCGAGTACACTCCGGTCGACGGCCTGATGGATCTCGTGGACGCCGCGTTCGACTATGGTCTGTGGGACGTCGATGCCGGCTGGCATCCGGCCTCGCTGCCCTTGTACCGGTATGTGTTTCCCAAGCTCGCATCATTCGAGATGGTCGGCCACGGGATCCGGCCCATTCCGGTCGAGGTTGACGACCTGCACCGCTGCATCTTTCACGGATTGGGAATCTGGCTCAAGGGCAGGGCGGATTCATGGTACACGCCGCAGTTCCGCGAACTCGCCCGGCAGGCATACCCGATCTTCCGTGAGCATGCGGACATCTTCCGTTCGCGGCAGTGCGAGCCGCTGGTTCCGACGCTGCAAGAGGACCTCTACGCGAACCGTTTCGCCGGCCGTGACCGAACGATCATCACCCTGTACAACGCCGGCTGCTCGTCAGTGGCCGGCGAACTGATGCAGGTCCCGCTTCCGCCGGAATGGTCGGTGGTCAGTCTCCTCCCGCGCGGCGAGGCCGACGCCCAGCGCGACAAGGAACAAGTGACGATTCGTGGCACCGTCGCACCGCGGTCGGTGGCCGTGTTTCTGCTCTCTGCACCCTGACGGACTGTAACAGGCCCCTGGACCGGCATCTTGCCGGTCCAATCGACCGGCCGAAAGGTTCTGCGGCGGGTCTCGGTCGCTGTAGCGACCTCGACCATGCCCTACCCTGAGAAGCCGTTGGCAGTGCTGGACCGGCGTTGCCTCAGCGTTGCCAGGATGGCCAGGCCTGCCAACAGGAGGACTGCCGCGGGGATCACCACGTGGATGGGCAAGAGCCTTTCCGGCTCGCGGTCAATGCCCGCCAGTCCCAGCCAGGCGGCCGCGCGGGGCATGTTGGGCAAAACCATGAGAGCGGAGTTGTGCATGGCGTGAGCCAGGATTCCCGGCCACAACGAACGTGACTGCCAGCACAGGTACCCGAGCAACATGCCCATCAGTGCGGTGACCGGTATCTTGTCCACGACGAAATGGAAGGCCCCGAAGATCAGGCCAGCGCCGATCACGGCCGTCCATTTGCCTGATGCACGCCCGAGGCCGCTGAGGAGAAAGCCGCGAAACAAGAATTCCTCGGTGACAGCCGGGATCAACGCCAGAAGAAGCACGATCGTCCTGAGGGATGCGTTCTCGGCTCCTTCTGACAACACGCGGTCCAGTTGCGCAAGAGCTTCCGAAGGCGGTATGACGCGAGTCTGCAAGGCGAAGCACTCGGTGGCGACGGCCCAGCTCGAGACTCCGATCAACAGCGCCGCAAGCCAGGCCCGTGCCGGCGGCAGCCGCAGGCGGAACGTGTTGACCAGGTCGATTTTGAGGAAGGCCGCCACGGCCAACGGCAGCAGCAGGAACAATCCGCCGAACTGGACGACCGCCAGCCAGATCAATCCGCTGATGAGGCGCTCCAGCAGGAGGTTGGAGAACAAGGAATTGATGAAGAAGACCGCCGGAAACAGCAAGGCGATCAGGACGACGGCTTGGGCCACGGTTGGGGCCGGCGACGGCTGCATGAGTCGTCGTAGCAGGAGCGTCCGATAGGAACCGGCATCGGCAAACAACACGGCCTCCTGACCGAAAAGTCGCGCCGCGACGCCGACGGCTGCTGCCGCGTACAGTGTTGTGGACAGCAACACGATGACCACTTGCGGCCAGGTGCAGGTTTGCTGGAACAGCTCGCGGGCGAGAAGGACCATGTTGCCCACCGGCATCACAAGGAAGATGCCCTTGAGCTGGATGCTGGGCAGCGTCGCAGCAATCGCCGGCACCAGGGCGAGAATGATCACCGGCGTGACGTAGGTCTGGGCCTCCTTATAGGAGCGGGCGAAGCTGCACACCGCGACGAGAATAGCGGAGGACAGCAAGGCGAACGGAATCATCGAGAACACGATGATCGGCAAGGTCGAGGCGGGGAACTGAACGGGCGCCTCGGCGTTGGCAAATGCCTTGGTCAGGCCGCCGAAGTGCATGGTCGCCCCGACGCTCAGCACGTTGACGAAAGCGGCCAGCAGTCCGATGGTTGCGACCACCAGGAACTTGGCCGTTACCAGGTGCAGGACGGGCACAGGTGTTGCAAGCAAAGCTTCGAGCGTTCCGCGTTCCCGCTCGCCGGCCGTCAAATCGATCGCCGGATAGATTGCCCCGGTGATGGTCATCAATACCAGGATCACGGGGACGATCAGGCCAAGGGCCCAGCCGCCGCGCTGTTGCCCGGTGGCCGTCGAAAAGGTCTCGATACTCACCGGGTTGAGCACCAGGTCCACGACGGGCTCGGTGCTCGGCATCATGAGGGGGCGAGACTCGAGAAGCCTCTCAAGCGAATCGCGCGTCATTCGCTCGCGATATCGGTTCAGCGCCGCCGTGAGTTGCTCCATGGCCGTCCGGCTGCGGGCATTGACCTCGTTGAAGGCGATATGAACCGTCAGTCGCTCGGGAAAGGGGCTTGGTCGAGGCGACACCTGCAACTCCACGTGAAGCTGCACCTCGTCGCCGAGCAGCGTGAGCGGCGTGTTGCCGGGCCGAATGTCGAAAGTCGGCTGATCCTTGGCGTCGGCGTCCTGTGCGAGTACCACTCTCGCCAGGAGGTTGTCCGCTTCTTCCATTGTGGGCGTCTCGACGACGAAGGTCTGGGATCGCAGCTTGGCCTCATCGCTTTCGACCGCTCGCACGAAGCCGAGCATGAGCGCCGGGTACATCACCACCGGAATGATGATCATTGCGAGCATCGCCCGCCGATCGCGGAGAATGTTGAGCAATTCCTTGCGGTAGATGGCCCCGATTCGCACATATCGGTTCATGCGACCACCTCTTCGCCCGGCGGCTTGAACGGCAGCGTCGGCGCCATTGCCTGGCCGACGAGCCGGAGGAAAACGTCCGTCAGCCGCCGGCAGCCGGCCATCTCTCGCAACGTCTGCAGGTTGCCCTCGGCAATGAGTCGACCCTCATGAAGCAAGCCGATGCGGTCGCAAAGGGCTTCCGCCTCATCGAGGTGATGCGTACTGAGCAGGATGGCCTTGCCCAGCTCGCGCTCGTGACGGATGAAATCGAGAATCAGCCGGTTGGTCAGCACATCAAGGCCCAAGGTCGGCTCGTCCATGACCAGCACGGGGGGGTCGGCGATCAGGGCCCGGGCGATGTTGGTTCGCTGCTTCTGGCCCGTGGACAGCGCCCCGCAGCGCAGTTCGGCGAAGTCCGCCATTCCCAGCCAGTCAATGAGCTGATCGACTCGCCTGGTGATCAAGCCGCGCTCCAGGCCGTTCAACTCCGCAAAGTAGACCAGGATTTCACGAGCCGTGAGCCGGTGGTAGAGGCCCGTGCCGGCGGTGAGGAAGCCGATGAATCCGCGAACCGAGGAAGGGTCTATGGTGACGTCCACGCCGTTGACGATGGCCCGACCGGCGGTGGGCCGCATGAGGCCGGAGACGATCCGCAGGGTGGTGGTCTTCCCGGCGCCGTTGGGACCGAGGAGGCCGTAGATCTCGCCGGCATTCACGTGGAAGCTCAAGTGATCCACGGCCCTCTTGGGCGGACCGATCGGGGTGGGGAACTCCTTGGTCAATTCCAGGACTTCAAGCAAGGGCACGAAAACGCCTCCAACATCGCAGCGGTCGGCCGGCATTGTCGTGCCTCCGGCGACGATTGACAAGAAAAGGGAGCCCGCCAGCCCGCATGGGTAGGTACGAAGCGGACGGCCGAAGGTTCACGTCGGATCGCCGCCGCAGCGGGCGCATCTTGTTTTCAGGCATCGGTTTTATCCGTCCGCCGCTGCTGTGGGATGTGTTCTGCGTCAGGCGGAGGGTTCGGCAGATAAGTCGCCGGAGGCATCGCCACCGGATCGGCTGGTGAAGGCGCCCCCTGCGTCCGGAAGGCGGGTTGGGGCAGTTGTGCTCGGGCAGCAATCGAGTTAACGTCTGATCAGGATGAGCCTCAATGTGAAAGGAGAATCTGATGACAACTCGTCGTATCATCATCGTTGTGGCGGCAAGCCTGTGTCTCGTCGGTTTGTCGGCCGTGGTTCCCGGTTTTCCGCAAGCCAGCCTGGCCGCTCAAGTTCCAGCCGAGCCGGCGGCCTCACCGGCGTCATCGGGGCCGGTCAAGACCCTGCTGGTCACCGGCGGGCCGATCCATGACGGCAAAGCCATCGGCGATCTGGTCGAGGAGACAATGAAGAAGAGCGGGCTGTTCGACGTGACGCGTGCTCACGAGGACCTCGATGCCTTTCTGGCCGATCGCATTGCCCCGTTTGATCTGGTCGTCTTCTACTACACCCTTGGCGAACTGAAAGAAGCCCAGAAACGCGGACTGATGAGCCATATCGCTTCGGGTAAAGGCTACGTGACGTTCCATTCGGGGGCAGACTCATTCCGCGGCGATCCGGATTATCAGGCATTCGTCGGCGGCTATTTCAGGACGCATCCGCACTATCGGCAATACCAGGTCAGCATCACGGAGAATGACAGCCCGATCACCAAGGGCATCGACGAGTTCATGATCACCGACGAGCAGTACATCCTCGACTACGATCCGCGGGTGACGGTACTGGCCAACGCTTTGTTCAAGGGCAAGCTCATGCCGGTGATGTGGACCAAGCCCTGGGGCAAGGGGAGAGTGTTCTATCTGGCGCTGGGCCACGATGTCAAGGCCTGCCAGCAGGAGATGTTCAAGAAGCTGCTGCTCCGCGGGTCTCTTTGGGCCGCCGGCCGACCGGTGGTCGATCCGAAGTGAATTTCACGGCTGAATGGGGAATGCACCGCGAGCATTTGCCCTTTCGGCCAGCCACCGCCGCAGAGCGAGAGTCACCACCGCAACGGTGGCCACGAGTACGATGATCGCTACCACCGTCAAGGCCGGCTTCTTCGGCCATGTGGTGAGCACCGGCCAGTAGCTGGTGAACAGGAGCCGGACCAGCATCCAGACGGAGGTCACGAGCATGAACAATGCCGGCAACAGCGTGTACCACACCGCCCGACGATGCGCCATCAACCAGACGGTTGCCACGATGAGCGCCAACGCGGCCAGGAGTTGATTGGCAGAGCCGAATATGGGCCAGACCGCCGCGTAGCCGCGCATCGCCAATAGAAGCATCAATGCGACTGCAATCCCGGAGTTGACCCAGTAGAGCCGCAGGCAACGCAGCACTGCGTTCAGGAGCCCATGAGTCGCGATGACTTGGAAGCGTGCTTGCGAGGCTGCGGCCACCTTGTCAGGGCTCAGCCCTCCCGATCCGGCGACTTCGCCGACTTGGGCCTCACTGATGGGGCTTCCGGAAGCCGTCGCGGCAAAGACGTCGTAGCGGGCGAACAGCGTCGACCAGCCTTCTTCGATCATGTAGCGGGTCAGCCGGACGGCGGTGTCCAGCGTGGTCACCAGGAACCCCTCGAGCAGCAGCATCGCGCCCAGGGCCCCGGCCGCGATCGGTATGCCCAGGCCGATATGGGCCGTGTAACCGACTCCCATCGCGAAAGTCAGGACAGGATTGCCCTTGCCCGCCGTCGGATAGCAGTACGTGCTGTAGCTCTGCATTGACAATCCGACGATGAGTGCGCAGACCACACAAACCGCCAACAGGCTTTCCAGAAGCATCCCGAAGTAGCCGACGTGACGGGCGGCTTTCTCCTTCTCGAGTTGCTTGCACGTCGTACCGCCCGCGCACAGGCTGTGGAAACCGCTGACTGCTCCGCACGCGATGGTCACGAAGAGCACCGGCCATCCGGGGCCGAGCTTGGCGCTGCCCCCGCTCCAGTTGTTCATGGCGATCGCCGATGCTCCCGCGATCTCGCCGCCGCCTCGCACTGCCGCGGCGATGAGTGCCACCGCAAGGAAGATGATGCCAACGTACAACATGTGGACGTTGATGAAATCCCGGCTTTGCAGGAACATCCATACGGGGACGCCGGCGGCGAAGAGCACGTATATACTGATCAGCAGCTTCCAGGTCATGGGTTCAACGGCCATTGGCAGGTATAGGCCGATCGCTACCGACACGGCACAGATGAGGATCGCCAGGCCCGAGCACAGCCAGACCGGCCAGCGTCGCTTGATGTACAAGAAACCGATCAGCGGCGAGAAGGCGGTAATCACCACGACGGAGGTCGACGCGATGCCCCCGATGATCGCGTGGGGCTCTTCCTGGCCGGTCATGTCGTTTACCCATGAGACTTCGCGAAATATCGTTTCGCCGGGCTGCATCTTGAGCGTGGCCACGGGCACCTTGGAGGTAAGCGCGGTGGCGGAAAGGTCGAGAAACGCGGCGCACACCAGCACCAGCAGAGCAACGAGCAGAACCAACATCATCAGAAAGGCGGCAGGTCCGACGTAGCGACGGGCAATCACGGTCAGGTTTTTGCCGCCTTCGCGCATGGCGATGTGGGCCACCACGTAATCGTGGACCGCCCCGAGAAACACGCCTCCGAGCAGGATCCAGATCAACGCCGGTCCCCAGCCATAGAGCAAGGCCAGAACCGGGCCGATGATCGGACCGGCACCGGCGATCGATGCGAAGTGATGGGCGAACACAATGGGCGTGCGGGTCGGCACGTAGTCACGCCCGTCGTTTATGGCCACTGCCGGGGTGACCCGATCGGCCCGCTCGCCGAGTACCCGTCCGATGATGGGCGCGTAGATCCAGCCGCCCAGCAGAAGAAACACCACGGACACGCCTAGGATGGCCAGCACGATCATGGAAGACCTCCGACCGGAATGGAACTGTTCCTTTCAGCATAACATCGGCAATCACGCCAAGTCCAGATCATCGCTCCCCACTTGTGTGGCGGCACCGCCGTCGGGACAGGGACGCGTCCGCCTTCTGGAGAATCGGGCGCGATCGTTGCGGCAAGGTGTACCACGGCCGGGCAAACAGGGGGCCGAATCAGGCGGAATGCGAGGCTGGTCGTGTCACTTTCAGGGAACGGTGGAAAGACACTGCCGTGCTGCCGGTTTCCGCTGGCTCAGGGTGACGACCAGCAAGACCGCTCCGTAGCCGCCCTGGATCAGGGCAAGGTACAGATACGAGCGGGTGGGCAAGCTGGGCATGCCGCCTAAATCGGGCCGGACAAGCAGATGCATCGCGATGACCGTGCAGCACGTGGAAACCAGAATCGCCAGTGACGCGATGATCTGTGCTGTCAGAGGCCGGCGCCCGAGAATGATCATAATCGCGGTCGTCTCCAGGATGGCGGCCGTCAGGTACATCACCCATTTCCACGCTTGGGCAATGATGAATGTCGTGCCAATCTGCTCGTTAAGGGCAGCGCGCTCTTGTTCGCGACGAATCCCGTCGTCCGGGTGAAATCCCGGTCGAGTGGTGAGGATCTTGATTTCCAGCCGGAGCATGTCGACTTCGAGCACTCGCGAGGAGTTGATCTTCAGCACGTACTGTTCCGAGCCGTACCAGCCGGCCAAAGCAAAGGCCACTGCGACATTTGCGGTGAAAACGGCGAGTACTCGGTGGCGAAGTGGAACCTGGATTGCCGGACTGCCTGAATCTGCCTTGGATGCGCCCATGCGTCTCCCCGTTCATTTTCCTGCCGACGGCTCGGTCATCGAGGCCGGGTCGAGTAATCGATGCAGGTCGGTCTCCGACAAAACACCCTTGGCCAGAGCAACCTCCCGCACGGTGCGGCCGGTCTGGTAGGCCTCTTTGGCGATCGCGGCCGCCTGGTCATAGCCGATCACCGGTGCCAGGCTGGTGCACATGGCCAGGGACTGTTCGATCATCTGCTTGCACCGCTCCGCATCGGCTTCGATGCCTGCCACGCATCGATCGGTAAACACCCGGACGCCGCCGGCCAGGAGCCGGATCGATTCGAGCAGGTTCCTGGCTATCATCGGCATCATGACGTTCAATTCAAAAATGCTGTCGCGTGCTCCGACGGCTACCGCGGTGTCATTTCCGATCACCTGGGCACATATCTGGATGAGCATCTCGCTCATGACCGGGTTAACCTTGCCGGGCATGATGCTTGAGCCGGGCTGGGTGGCGGGTATCTTCAACTCGCCGATCCCGCACCTCGGCCCGGAGGCCAGCCAGCGGATGTCGTTGGCGATCTTGGTCAACGACACGGCCACCGCTCGCAGCAGCCCGCTGGCCTCGCAGACGCCGTCCTTGGCCGCCTGGGCCTCGAAGTGGTTGGCCGCCTCGACGAACTCGATTCCGGTTTGCTCGCTGAGCCGTTTGGCCATTCGCCGACCGAACTCCGGGTGGGTGTTGATGCCTGTCCCGACGGCCGTGCCGCCAATGGGCAGTTCCCGAAGGGCCGTCACAGCCTTCCGTGCCCGCTCGGCACTGAGCCTGGCCTGGGCCGCATAGCCGCTGAACGTCTGCCCGAGCCGGATGGGGGTGGCATCTTGCAGATGGGTTCGCCCGATCTTGATCACCGGCCAGAGGGCTTTGGCCTTTTCCTCCAGTCTTGAGGCCAGCCTCTCCAGTGCCGGTATAAGAGCCTCCTTCAAGCCTTCGGCTGCCGCCACATGGATCGCTGTCGGAATCACGTCATTGCTCGACTGCCCCATGTTAACATGGTCATTTGGATGAACCGGGTCGCGCGATCCAACCCTCCCGCCAGCGAGTTGAATGGCCCGGTTGGAGATGACCTCGTTGGTGTTCATGTTCGTGCTGGTTCCCGAGCCGGTCTGGAAGATGTCCAACACGAAGTGATCATCCAGCTTGCCGTCGATGACTTCCTGGGCAGCCTGAACGATCAGGGCGGCCCGTTCGTCGTCTAGAAGCCCCAAGTCGTGATTGACCTCCGCGGCCGCCTGTTTGATGAGGCCCATCGCTCGGATGAAGCGCCGGTCGAACCGATACCCGCTGAGCGGAAAGTTTTCGACCGCCCGCTGGGTCTGCGCCCCCCACAAGGCCCAGCCGGGCACCTGCATTGTGCCCATGCTGTCCGACTCTATTCGCATTTGCTCGTGGCTCATCGTTGAGTCCTCGCTTGGCGACCGTTGACCGGCCGACAGAACAGGCATTGTCCAAGATCGGGCGGCATTTGACCAGCGCCGGCTCCTGTGGCGGGTTTGACGGTTTGGACGGGGGTCAAATAGATGGAGTGCCGGAACAGACGGCCGATGGTGACATGCCAAGAATCAGAAAACCACCTATCCGGCTGCATATTGCGGGTCGGCGAGGCAGACGGTAGTATTTACGAGCCGGTGACGCAGCAGGGACCGATTCTCACGCATCCGTGAGGTCGGCTGCCGGGCGTGCTTCCGGATTTCGGGGTTCTGGACCAACTGTGCGGGGCTGAGGGGGGAAAGGGCCATCGTGGTATTCTTCCGGTCACGGATGACAGCATGTTTCCAGAACCTCTGGCGGGTTCGGGGCTGAGCATTTTCTTGCATGGAGGACGCAACCTCTTATGGGGAGGACGCAACAATGACATGGGTGACAGCGGGCCGGCGATATCGGTCGCACAACCGGGGTCAGGTGGTTCGCGATCGCCGCGCGGGTGCGCGAAAGGGGATCAAGCGGGCGCCCAACATGTCTCGCGCGTTCACGCTGATCGAGGTGCTCGTCGTCATCTCGATCATCGGCTACCTGATTGCCCTGTTGCTTCCGTCACTGAGCAATGCGCGGGAGCTATCCCGCAGCGCCGTTTGCGCCCATAACCAGCACCAGCTCGCCGTGGCTGCGACGGCTTACACCGTTGCCAACGCGGATTGGATGAACCCCATCGAGGACTGGTGGCCTTCATCAACAGACCCCGATCGCGTCGAGGTCACGTTTCGGGTTATTCTGTTTCCCTACGCGGGGCGCTCCCAGCACGTGTTCGATTGTCCGGCCGAGCGGATGTACATCTACTCAGATGGGTTTTCCCAGGCGGACGAGGACCGCACTCGTTCGCTCAATGGCCCCACCACCAGTGACCGGGAACGGTACCCCTACATCTACGGAATCAAGCATCCGCTGGAACGATGGAATTTCGGCGGCATAGGTGTCGCCGGGGTTCACTGGGTCGGCAAGAAGCAAGCCGCCTTGCCCAAGTCGATACCATTTGGACGGGCCATCGAGTCGGGTTATGCGGAGGGACTCAGGAAGTACGCACAAGTCAAGGTCCCTTCGAGGCTGATCTGGTATGGTGACGGCGCAGGCTATGACGGTGTCGTGGCGAAGTACGGTGATGACCTTGGGTGGTGGATCAGACCGAAGGCGATCGACGGCACGCAATGCAATCCCGGGTTCAACCGACTGGCGGACGAGAATTACGGTTGTCAACGGCACAACAAGAAGGCCAACTACGCCTTTGCCGACGGCCATGTTGATCGGTTAAGCGCCAACGACATCCCGTGCAACTCCAGCGAGTGTTGGTGGTCGTACGTCCCGGGCTATCACCGTCTGCCGTGACGGCCCGTGTCCTACTGAACCGCGTGTGGACCGGCATATGAGTTCCAGAACCAAGGCGATCATCAAACTGAGCGTTGCCGCAGGATTGGCGATCGTCGCGGTTGCGACGGCGATCTCCAAGATGCGCCTCCTTGTCGCGAGCGGCGAGGAGGGTTTGCACGTCTGGTTCTACGACCAGAGCGAAGCCGTTCTCTATACCGTCCCGCGCGGGACTTATCCGCCCCACGAGGGAGTCGGCGGCGAGAAGAACGACGGCGTTCGGGCCGTCGTGGTTGCCGCACGCGACGAGTGCAATGAAAGCTCGAAACGCCGGATCGCATACCTGGAGACCTACACGCCGGAGTACAAGCAGCTTGTGGAGGGCATTCGTGCCGCCCGGGCTGAGGGCCGAGCCTACGGCCGGCCGATCCCAAGCGCGGAAAGCGGCTTCTATGAAAAGAACACCCTTGTTCGTCGCGTCGACGATTCGAGGTGGTTCGACATGACGACGGTCGAGGCCAGGCAGATCGTCTCTCAATGGCGAAACGAGCGCGGCCCGGAAGGCAAGACGCTGGATGTGTGCACGCCTTGACCGGTTTGAGTGTTGTTTCTTTGCAGGAGAATACCCATGACCACGTGGTTTATGGTACATGCCGTCATTACATTGGGTTTGCCGGCGGCGTCGGCGATCGCGGCGCCTGAAGAGAGTTCCGAGCTGGGGCGGGCCCGGGCCATGATCGAAAAGGCCAGGATCACCATGGTTCAAGCCGTCGAGATCGCGGCCCAGGAGGTGAAGGACGGCAAGCCTTTGCGGGCCGAGATACAAATGGAAGACGGCCAGGCGCAGTACGAGGTTACGATGATCGCCGGCACGCAAGTTGTGGAAGTCGAAATCGATGCCATGAGCGGAAAGGTGCTGAACGTCGAGCGGGAAGAAATGGAGATGACGGCGAGCCACCGCTGGACGTTCGACAGGGAGCCGGCCGGCGCTTTGCCTCCCAACTGGGTGATCAAGCAGAACAATCCCACGAAAGAGCCGGCCAAGTGGGTGATCGAGCCCGATGCCGACGCCGCGAGCAAACCCAACGTGCTCAACGTAAAGACCGCGAACGACAATGCCACTTTCAATCTGGCGATTATCGAGAACGCCGTTTACAGGGATCTCAACCTCAGCGTCAAGGTTCGCGGAAACACCGGTGCGGACGATCAGGGCGGAGGGCTTATCTGGCGTTGCAAGGATGAAAACAACTATTACCTCTGCCGGATCAACCCGCTCGAGAACAACTATCGCGTCTACAAGGTGGTCGACGGCAAGCGCACCATGTTGCAGTCCGTGGACTTCGAGACGCCTGCGGGGAAGTGGTTTACCCTCCGCGTGAGAATGAAGGGCAACCGGATCGCCTGCTACTGCGACGGCAGGAAGCGGCTCGAAGTGAAGGACGACACGTTCAAAGACGCCGGAATGATCGGACTGTGGACCAAAGCCGACGCCTGCTCTTCTTTCGACAATCTGCAAGCCTATCCGATCAGTGCCGGGATGCCCGGGGAGGAGGAACAAACGCCGGGACAGGTCGTCGTGCCGACCAGACCCTAAGGCGGACCGCCTTTCTGCGGGCCGCGCCCCAAACGTTCTGCGATCCAGAAACATGCGCGCACAATGCGCACCAGTTGCGACAAAAGAGACTGACGGCAGGAACCGCGAAAGGGGCGGGGATGATCGTTTTCTACGCGGAAGGTGAACGGGCCACTTCTCGTCGCGCCGGTCACTCCGGGTCATGTTCGCGGCTGTGCTTCGTACGCGCCGGTGCGGAGACCGGTCACGATGCGGTCCACGGCGGGTTGTGCCTGCGGCGAACTGATGAATACCAGCGTGGCCGGGCCGGTTGTGGGCGCGGGTCGTGTGGTCAAACGGCCAGCCGCGAGATCCACATAGATCCAACCGGCCGACGAGAGCACGAAGCCCTTCACGCGATATACTCGGTCGCCAAGCGTTCGCAGATCCGCAGCCAGACGCTCCGGATCGACAGTCCCGTTGACCGCCGCCGTGGTGACCGAGTAGTTGGGGTCCAAGCAGCGGGCATAACGGCCTTCAAGCGTTCGGACGGGGGTTTTGGCAAAGACATCCAGCTCAACGCGGCCGTGTTGGGTTCGCACGATCCTAGCTGCGGCGTTCATCGTCCGGATTTCACCCTCGGTTTCCCGAATCCGGTTCTCATCGTAAATGTCGGTCTTGTTCACCAGGATGACTTGGCTGGCCTCGATCTGGGCCACGATGTTTGGGAGGATATGGATGAGCTTGAGGAAACTACCGGGATCGACCACTGCGATGATCATCCGCAGGTCGTAGACGCGATCGAGTCCGGTCTCTCGGAGCATCTGCTGTATGACCTTGGGGTCGGCGATGCCGCTGGCCTCGATGACGACGCCTTCGATCGGGCCGCCGGCTTCGGGCCATTGCTTCGGGATCTTCGTCAGCCAGTCAACAAACTCGCCCGCGACGCAGCGACAGAAGATGCTCCCGCCCGGGATGTTGACCAGCCGGTTGTGGCCGAGCTGAAGGATGCGGCCGTCGATGTCGATGGCCCCGCAGTCGTTGACGACATATACGAACCGGCGATGCGGGTTGGTCTCGACGATGTGTTGCAGCAGCGAGGTCTTGCCGCTGCCTAGAAACCCCGTGATCAGGCTCATGGGGATCACTTGTCCCTCTTTTCCTTCGCTCTGGTCTCGATGGCGTCGATCAGCGTGTTGATGTCCGGAATGATCGACGGGAATTTCACCTGGCCGTCAATGCAGATGGTCGGGATCTGGCCTACGCCGAGTTTGGCCATGTGTCCCAGGCCGCTGCGAGTGGTGATCTTGTGTTCGCGAATGACCACCTGGTCCGGGAACTTCCGAGCAGCCTGCTCGACGGCGTCGACCATGTACTGGCAAGGCGCGCAGGAGGCCGAGTCCAAGGTCACCACGTCGACGATGACCTTGTCCTCCCGCGTATAGTCAGGCAATTGGACCTCCTCGAACACGTCGGGCGTAACCTCTTGGCAGGCCACGCGGGCGACGTTGCGTTGATACTCGTCGTGCACCATTGCCGCGACTGCCTGCAGATTCTCCTCCGGCGTGGCGTACGGGAGGTCGCAGCCAGGCGCGAGGATGAAGCCGGTTGATCCGGCGGCATCGATGCATCGCAGGGCGTCGCGCTTCGCGTCGGCCGGCGTCCCCAGCAACAGCACGGTCGTCAGCTTGAGGTTGCCACCGAAAGACTTGTTGTGCTTGTGGGCCAGGTCGCGAAGCAGCTCGAAGGAGATGTTCTCGTCCACCGAAACGTTGTCGCAGACCGTTTGGCACATCAGCTCCAGATTGCGGGTGGCGTTGCCGCAGACAAAAAGAGAGGAGAGGGCCTTTCGTTGTCGCACATGCGCGAAGATCGCGTTGACATGGCTGGTCACGAACTCGGTGAAGTGACGCGGTGAGATCTGGCTGGTCATCGGGTCGACCACCGCGATGACGTCCGCGCCGTTGTCCAGGTAGAAATCGGCGGCTTGCCTGCCCACGTCGGTGCAGAAATCGAGCACCTCACGCACCGCATCGACCTCATCAAACATCTTCAGGAAGATGCCGGTGCCCATGAGGTGCAGCGCCAGGGTAAACGGACCGGTAATCAGGCCATAGAAGGCAATCTCGTCGCTGAATCGCCTCCTGAGCTCGGCCATTGCCTCGGCGACAAGGGGGAAGCGTCCCTTGGCAGGGTCGAATCCGGGCAGGCTCGACAACGGGGCTTGGGCCAGCGGGTGCGAAGTGACCGAAGGCGGCGTCTGATCACCCCAGTGCATGGCGCAGCCCAAAACCTCCGCTTCCATCTGGAGGTCAAACACCACGGGGAGGCCGTCGGGCTTATAGAGTTCGACAGCCCTGCTCAATCCAGCCACGATCCGCTCGCTCGATCTCAGGTAGTCCCAGGCGGTCGCCCCGATGAGCTTGCCGCCGTGAACGCCGACAAACGGCACCCAGGCCGGCCGGGGGGTGGTTTCGTTCCGAAGTGCCTGGAGCAGTAGTTGCTTACCTGTCACGCTTGATTCTCCCGTTACATCTCACAGTCAGCGTCCTACCGGGGCGGCAACGCCCCGAAAAAACTGACGCAAGCAGGAGATAATACGGAAACGACGGCATGGGGGCGAGTGCAACGGGTGCCGGCTCGACGCTGACTCTTGAAGTGGATTGGAATGCGTTTTGCCCGATCCAGCAAAGGATCATGGGGCACTCGGGAGGCAGGAGCGGTGATTGCAGCCGAACAAGTCTGATGGGGTGCTTCTCAGATGGGGCGTTCGGTTTGACCGCGCCGTTTGCCCGTTTGGGGACTGGCAGGAGTTTATCCGCAGAAGTAAAATCGTAAATCCTTTGCCTTCAGTTGGTTACGCCCAGAGGGCTCTGGAGCGACCGAGTCTTCCTCTTTGCAAGCGGTGTGGCTGGTCCGATTTGCCGACAAGCCCTTGCGGGACTTGGCATTTCCGTTCGAGGTTCGGTTTAAGGCTTTGTTTTGCAAGACTTTAGGGTTTCTGTTCCGCCTTCCGTACCACCTTCCACATGGTTGCATGGCGAAGATAGTTAACACGATCAAACTTTTTTTGAGGAGGGGTGTCTAGTCTGGTGACCGCGTTGTGCGGCATGCAGAAACGGAGGTCAGCCATGAGGAATATGAACAGCAAAGCAATGATGGTGATGGGTCTGGCGGGAATGATGGCTTGGGCGGCTCCAGCCAAAGCGGGGGACTTTGCTCTGACCATCGGCTTCGAGGGGCGCAACGGCAACCAGTTTGGTCTGACCATTGCCAACGGCTGTGTAACTCCGGTGGTGGTGACCCAGCCGGTGGTCGTGCCGGTCGAGCGGGTCTGGGTACCTCCGGTGTACCGGGATGTGATTGAGCGGGTGTGGGTTCCGACCACCGAGATCCGCTATCGCGATGTTCCGGTGGTGGACGCTTGGGGACGAGTGATTGAATACCGGCGTGAGGCCTATACCGTTCAGAGCGGCTACTGGCAGGAAGTGGTCCGTCGCGAGCTGGTTCGGGAGGGCTACTGGAGAATCGTGGATCCGTGCGAGCACCAGAAGAAATACTACGGGACCGGCGGTCGTGAATGTGGCGAGGTGAGGTTCAGCATGCATCTGGAGAAAGGTGATCGTGACCGGGGTGATGGCCGGCATGGTGTGATGATGGAAAAAGGCCCGGTCCCCAAGCCCCAGATGAAGGCAGGGATGATCACTGAGAAGGTGGCGAAGGTCGCCGACGACGGCAAGCTGGTAAAGGTGGGGTCGGTGAAGAAGTGAGGGTCATTGGCGAGCGAGAGCGACGTGCGAGGGAAACACACCACCGGCAATCGGGCAGCCCCCCGGTTGCCGGTGGGCGTTTTCATGGGGGGATCGGGAAGAGATCACCAGACGGCAGTCGGCGTGGGGAGAAGCTGCTTGGGCCTTCTGGATGTTGGAATGTTCCTGATTCTCGAAGACAATGGCGAGCGCATGCGAAAAATGGGCTTGCGGACGCTGCCGTTGGTCCGCGAGCGCAGAGGGCCCGCCGCCGCTCATTCCAACCCTAATTCCCGCCAGCGGCGAGTGACCTGTTCCTTGATCCGCGGTGACATCTCCAGGCGGGCGGGCCAGCGGCGGACGGGGCCCTCGCCGGGGATCTTGCGCGTTGCGTCGATGCCCATCTTGCTGCCGGCACCTTCGAACGGGGCGGCATGGTCGAGGATGTCCAGCGGTCCTTCAGCGATCACCGTGTCGCGACGCGGGTCGACGTTGGCACCGAGGCAAAACAGCACTTCCTGTTCATCGTGCACGTTCACGTGCTCGTCGACCACGACAATGAACTTGCTGAAGGACATCTGTCCGGCCCCCCACAGGCTGTGGATCACGCGACGGGCCTGATAGGGATATTCCTTGCGGATCTTGACGAACGCGCAGTTGTGAAACGCCCCGAACATCGGCAGGTGGTAATCGATCACCTCAGGCACGAGCAACTGCACCAGCGGCAGGAAGATGCGCTCGGTGGCCTTGCCGAGGTAGTAGTCCTCCATCGGCGGGTAGCCGACGATGGTCGTCGGGTAGACGGGGTCTCGCCGATGGGTGATGGCCGTGACCCGGAGCACTGGGTAGGGGCCCGAGAGTGAGTAGAAGCCGGTGTGGTCACCGAACGGACCCTCGATGAAACGGTCCTGCGGGTCGACGTAGCCCTCGATGACGATCTCGGCATTGGCGGGCACTTCCATGGGGATAGTCTTCGCCGCGACCATCTCGATGCCCTGTTCATTTAAGAAACCTGCAAAGAACAGCTCGCTGAGTCCGGGCGGCAGCGGGCTGGTCGCCGCGTAGGGCAAGACCGACTCGCCGCCGAGAGCGATTGCGACGGGCATCTTCTCGCCGCGGGCGGTCCAGCGGCGGTAGATGCGGGCTCCGTCGTGGTGCACGTGCCAATGAACGGCGGCCAGTTTGGGACCGAACACCTGCACGCGGTACATGCCCATGTTGAGCACGCCGCTGTCCGGATCCTGTGTGAGCACGCCGCCAAAGGTGATGTATCGGCCCGTTCGACCGGAAGCCCCTGATGCCTCCGCGATTGGCTCGGCCGGCGGATGGATCTGCGGCGGCTCGGAGGCGGGGTCGCCATCATTGGGCCAGCATTGCGGAATCGGAAGACTCAACAGGCTTGCATCGTCCGTGTGGATCACCTCCTGGCAAATCCCGCGTTTTGAGGACCTGGGCGCGAAGGTTGCCAGCCGCAGCAACTCCGGCAGCTTCTTAAGTCTTTCCAGGAACGTGCCGGGCATCTCGGGCTTGATCATCTGACGAAGCCGGTCGCCGATCTCGTCCAGGTCGCGGCAGCCGAGTGCCAACCTGATACGGGCGTAGCTGCCGAAGGCGTTGATCAGCACCGGCATCGACGAGCCGCGGACCTTCTCGAACAGCAGTGCCCGCCCGCCCAGGCCGCCGTGGGTGCGATCCGTGGCGGGGGCCCCGGCCGGGCCTTCGAGGCTGGGCGACTTCATCACCCGGTCCGCGATTTCGGTGATCTCGAGGACAGGATCGACCTCGGCCTTGACCCGTCGGAGCTGATCGAGCCGCTCGAGCTCGGCTACGAAAGACTGAAGATCGTTGAACGCCATGATCGCCGCTCCTGCCCCGCAAGGACCTCACTGTTCGCCGCGCACCCGCTTGCGAACGGCGTGATATGCCGTGACCACGGGGTTGTTCTTGACCAGCAGGCTCATGATGAACTTGCGCGGCACGTAGACCACCTCTTCGTTGGCCAATGACCCGTCGGGCATCATCCTGCCCGTCTTGGTGAACAGCGGGATGCGTCCCTGGCCCGATTCGGCCCAATACCTGCTGTCGAAATTGGCCAGGAAATCAATGCCCACGTCATACGACATGAACCCCTGGGCGTCGCACTCGCCGACCATGTAGACATTGTAAAACCTGCCCTGAAAGATCATCTGGTGACGGATGCGCCCGTCCTCGAACTTCTTGAACCATGAGTGCATGTACGAGAACTCGAAGGTAGCGAAATTGAGCCCGGGAAAGATGTTGGTCATCCAAAGGGGCGCAGCCCGCCCGGCGACCGAGCCGCCCTCGATCATCAATTCGCCCTCGCCGACTTCATAGTTGGGCTCGTCCGCGGCCGGCAGGAGCTTCTGATAGGTCTCGTCGATGATCGTCAGCGGTCCGGTGGCTTTCATGCCGGGGAAGGTCAGAGCGAGATAGCGATCGACCAATGGGCCCGGCTGGATCCGGTTGGCGGCGTATTTGAGGTAGAACGTCGGCTCTGTTCGCTTCAGATCGGTCGTGAAAGAACCCGCTACGGTTCCGCCGTCCACGATCGCCCCGAAGCTCATGTTGACATAACCGTCCTTGATTGCGACGCGGTTGACCGCCGCTTCAGCCTCGACCTGTACATCCTTAGGCAGAACGACCGTGCCTTCTTCGACGCGGATATCCAAATCCAAGTCGAGGCGATGCAGGAACTCGACGATCCGCCGCCTCACCCTCGTTGCCTCGCCCGCGGGCTGAGAGTCGGTTGATGGCGCAAGCGGAAGCTTTATGATCAGCGCCGCCAATTCGGGCTGGTTGAACTGTTCGAGCACCATTCCGAGGCGGGCGCGCCTGGGCCGCTCGCCGTCCTCGGCGTAGAACACCCCCGCGATGCACCCTTTCGATTGGCCCCATGAGCAGGCCAGTTGGTCGAAGCGGAGCAATTGCCGATCAAGGACGATCTGCCCATCCAGTCCGAGGGGTTTGTCGCCGATGCCGACGAGCAATCGGTCGAAGCCGACTTCGATAAGCGACACATCAAGCTGTTGCAGCGTGCCGCCGGCAACAGCCCTTCCGAAAGCGGCGCCCTCCAGCATTTCAAAACGGCAACCTGGCAGTGCCTCCCGGACAGCGACCGGGTCCGTTAGATGAACAGAGCAGTCGACGTCGAGTTTACGCGGTTGCCACGCACCGTCTTCGTCGGCGGTTACCTGCAACAACCCGCCCATTCTCAGCGTGTTGCCGTTGAGATCGAACTCGATGTCTCTTGCCTCGATGTCGATGCACTGAGATTCGGGAAGCCGGGCCGCCGCGAGATGGAACCGGAGGTCTGCCGGTGTTCCAGGAGGCTTTGAAAGCGTTGGAACCCACCGTTGGCCAAGATCGCATGACAGACCGATTTCCCGTCCATCCAGCTGTCCCTTCAAGGAAAAGAGGTTCTCATCCAACACGGTCTCAAGACGCCAGCCGGCATTACCCGTGAGGTTGAGCCACTTGCGCCATTGCTCCCAAACAGGGTTCTTCGTCCACGACGGATCGTCGACCTCGATTCTGCCGGCAAGCTGCAAAGCTGCCGACCTGAGTCGGGGGGGTAATCGTTTGCTTGCGACAGCATGCCGAGCCCAGTTGAGGAGATGAAAGGACGGATCCCCCGGATCAATGGAGACCTGCCCGGTCAGTTTCTCGATCGTGAAACGACTTATTTGGACGGAACCATCGACCAAACGGAACCGCCGGTCTGCGGTCGATCCGGGGAGATGCTCACTACTCCACTCCAGGCGCATTTGTGCCGGCGTCCCGGGTTTCTTGACCAGCGGGGCCGTGCGGCCGGTCGTGAATCCGGCCTTGTCTGCATCAAGAGAGACAAACCCGTTGGAACGGCCGTCTGATGACAGACACTGACACTGCATCCGGACGCCGCCGGAGATCCGGGCGTCGCTCAGAAAGACGCGGAGCGCCGGTGACAAGGAGACGAACCGCTCGAGGTCTTCAATACGCGCACCCACGGTCACGACTTCGAAGTCGTCACCTCCGTCCTCCTCCCGGCCCTCCGAAAAGATCACTGAGCCGCTGATTTCTCCCGCCGGCTGCCGCAGCAATGCGTGTAGCGATTGCTCGCATTGTCCGTCGATGGACTGGCACTCATGGGCAAACGCAATATCCAGCGGCTCATCGGCCGGCTTGTCGAGCAGATCCCGCCATCGCGCCGTCAGACCGCGGGCGCTCAGCAGCAGCTCATTACGTACCAGCCAGTCGCCGGCCCCGCTGACGAATCGACCCATGATCGAGAGAGACGCGTCCCCTTCGAGATTTCCTTGGCCGATCGCGGCGGTCACATCCGGAAACAAGCCGGCCAGCGGTTCCACGCCCTTCACGCTCAGCGGCAGCATCCACCTCGCATTGAGAACCGCCGTGGTACCCGCTCTCTCGTCGCGGAGATCCACGAAATCAACCGAACGCCCTTCCTCCAGGGTCGCAAGAACTTCGGCCTGGGCCTGTTCTGAATTCAGTTGAACACCTGCCTGCCCGTATGTGATACTGAATACGGGATTTTCCAGCCTGCCCGCGAACTGATGCGGAATCCCGAGTCCGGCGGTCAGCGAGAAGGGGTGACCGGCGGGCTTGACCATCCGACGAGGTCCGAGATTCACCGTCGTCTCGGCCGGCACGTGAATCGATACGTCAAGACGCGACTGCCCATCCTGCGGAATGAGCGAGAATGTCATCTCCGCCGGTCCGCGTCCCCGGAGGAGCTCGCTCGGGACACGCTCCGGCGGCCGCAGGCGTGAGATCTCGGCCAAGTCCTTGGTGCGGACCGTCAGTTCCCACCGAAGGCTGGGAAACACGGCCGCCAACCATTCCCATCCGTCACGAGCCTCGATGGCGGGAACGACCATTTCTCCATGAGACTCAAGGGTCGTGCTGCCGATCGACAACGACAATTGTCTCTGCGTGTACTTGCCTGTCTGGTGATCGTGGGTAATATCCAGGCGAAGCCGCTTAGTCATGCCCGGATCGGCGCACAGATACTCCGAAGCCGCCGGTCCTATGCCAAGCTTCAGTTCTCGCCCATCGACGTCGGCTATCAGGCGGTTGTCATTCTGGTGGCTGGTGAAATCGAGCGAGAGATTGGCAGCCCCCTCGATCCGAGCCGTCGCGGATTGTGTCCACTCGGCCACATCCGGGAACTCGTGACCGAGCGCAACCCAGTCTTTCACCCGGCCAGACAGGCGGATGGTCAAGGGCGTATCCCCGGCCGGATCCATTGCGAATGCCGGCTGATCAGCATCACCTGCGCCGCGAAGATGAATAGCCTGCGTTTCGTAGTCGAATTCGTACAAGGCAAAACGGTCGGTAGGGGGGTCCCACAACCCTTTGCCCGTGAAGCGAGCATCCGGCACCTGGGCAGGCTCCGTGGTCCCGCTCTTCAGGATCTGCACGCTTTTGAGCGCGAGCGAGAGGTCGTACTCAATGCGCAGGTCGGGTTGCACGGAGAAGGCAAGTGTGCCGTCTGTGGAGCCGTCCACTTGCTCTATCGGAAAGTGCATGGCCACCAACAGCGGCAGGTCCGTAATCGCCAGGCCTTCCCACTCGACACGGGCTTGTCCGTGAAGCACCATGTCTTTGCGGAGCTTCGGCGTGATCACTCTGCCGTCGATCAGAAGTCTTGCCGTGGCGGTTTCCCCTGGAGAGAGCACAGGGTCATTACGATGAATGATTGTCTGCCCGGACACCTCGAGGACTCCGGCGGGCTTGTCGATCCGGCATGTCAAATCATCGATGCGAAAAGTCTGCACCAGGGTAGGCATCCGGAGGTGACATGAGGCGCGTCGAATACGATACTCCCACGTGGGGAAACCGCTTCGGCTGGTGGAGCGTGCCCCGAGGTCTTGGAGGCTGATCAGGCGGCCTTCATCGTCGAAAGCCAGCCAGATCTCCGGTTCGATGATCTCGAGACGATCGACTCTGCCGGTTCTGAGAGTGGTAAGCGGCGTGAAACCGCAGGCGATGCGGCCGATGCGTGCCAGCAGCTCATCAGGTTGGTCGCTCCGTTCCGCGATGGTCAGATTCTCAATTGAGACTCCGTGCCGCCATCCGACGCGGATCGCTCCGATGCGTACCTTGCGGTTGAGGTCCGTTGAAAGCTGGTTCTCGAATTGCCTGGCCAGCCAACCCGTGGGCAACCAGTAAGGCAAAGTCCCATAGGCGATGACCACGACGGCGACAAATGAGAAGAAGACGCGCAACAGCCACTTCCGGACGGATTGCCGGACAGAGGGTTGAGAAGCTGGGTCGGTGGCCGCGTCCGGCCTGGACTGTTCATCGCTCATGAGACAGCCGATTGTAGTTGGCGCGCCGCCCGACCACAACCGAGTTCATGTCAGGACGGAGGTCGTGCCACAGCTCGAAAGGTGCTTGTCCGGTGCCGGCGATCGGAGTATAAACTCTTCACGGCGGTGATGTTGTATCATTCGGTACCGGGTGACCGGCGATGAAGATAGGCATTTTGTCCGATACTCATGACCGACTGCCCGCCATTGCCCGGGCACTCGAACTCTTCCGGCAGCGGCAGGTCGAGGCTGTAGTCCATGCCGGTGACCTCGTGGCTCCTTTTGCAGCCCGCAGCATGCAGTCCTGGAGCGGGCCGCTGCACGTGATCTACGGGAACAACGACGGTGAGCGTGACGGCCTGAAGCGGACGCTTCCGCAGATCCGGGACGGGCCTCTCTGGATCGAGACGGGGGGAAAGCGTATCCTCGTGCATCACTACCTTGATTGGTGTACGCCCCACGATGTGGAGCGGGCTGATGTCATCATCACGGGGCACACCCATGAGGTGGTCAATGAAAGGCAAGGCGACAGGTTGTTACTCAACCCTGGGGAGTGCTGCGGATGGCTGTCCGGAAGGTGCACGGTGGCGATCCTGGACACCAACAGCCTCTCCGCTGAGATTGTCGAGGTGACTCCATGATGGACCGACTCGGTTGGCGGCCGGCCCTGCTTGGCCTGGCAATCATGATGCCGGCCGTTTCCGGCTGTGTACGCCGGACCATGACCATCAACACCGCACCACAGGGAGCCCGCGTCATCCTGAACGATCAGGAAGTCGGCACCTCGCCGGTGAGCATCGATTTCACCTGGTACGGCGACTACAGTGTCATTCTCGAAAAAGAAGGCTACAAGACGCTTCAGACAAACCAGTTCGTGGTGACGCCGTGGTACCAGACTCCGGGTGTCGATTTCTTTGCGGAAGTGCTCTGGCCTTTTCCCATCCACGACAAGCGAGAATACACCTTTGAGCTCGAACCGGCCGGCGAGCCGATTTCCCGGGACGATCTCTTGAAAAACGCCGAGGAGTTCCGCGACCGAGCCATTTTTGGGGAAGATTGACCGCGAGGAGTCCCCGGCCCGGCCGTGATGCTGTCTCGGACTGTGCTTCGAGGCCGGCTCCCTTGAGGTGCGGCACCCTCCGGTCCTGCCCCTTTTTGACGCACGCGAGCGGTGGGAGGCCGCTTGGCCCGGCTCATAGGAGTCTGCCGTGGGTTTCGCTTGACCCACCCGAGTGGTGGAGGGCCGTTTGACCTACCTTTCTCCCCGGCCCGCCGGACCCTTGAACCCACCCGAGTGGTGGAGGGCCGGAGAGAGCCGCCAGGAGTGTCTGGACCCCGGCGTCGGGTCGCGCCGACAGCCCTCTTGACGGATCGACCCTCTGCCGATGTAATAAGAGAGTCTGACCGGGTCGGGAAATCCCGACGGGGCAGAACTTTATTGAACGCGGACACCGCAGACAGAGATAATCCCGCCGGGGCCGTAGCTCAGTTGGGAGAGCGCTTGCATGGCATGCAAGAGGTCGTGAGTTCGAATCTCATCGGCTCCAGTTGACGTAATTCCCGCTGACTTCGCGAGTTGCGAAGACCCACCGTCCGGCGGAGCGGCCGTAACCAAGGGCCAAATGCGAGTCGTACCACCTGCGACGAGGTCGGTCGTCTCCGCCAAACCCAAGCGAGCGCCGCGCTACCGGATTAACAAGGGCACAGGTCAAGGCTCAGACCTCCTGATCTCGGCCGTTAATCGGGTTTTTCCCATGAGGGAATCCACGGTTTCTATCGACCCCGGCGGGGTCGGGGTTCGTCGGTCATGACCGCTGAGATCGTCGGCCAGGCCCAACGACGGCTCGATCTCGGCCGTCCCCGCCATGAGGTGGCCGAAGAAAGCGATCTTCAGTACGAGACCCCGGGAGCACGGGGCAAGTTGATGGGCTTGGACCGGATTCCTGAAGTGTGTTGCCTGGGCAAGAGACTGTCCCAACTCAGCGAGGATGAGGCACCGCAACAATGGGCGGCCGTGCTGAGCCAACGGTGGATGGAACAGAACCCTGACGACTGGCACAGTAGATGCGATACGCCCTTGATGAATCGTAACCGTCAATACAGTCCCATACTCCCCAAGGAACGTCGTGGTGTCGTCAGACATGGCGCCTCCTTTCATGAACCGATCGCAAAGCCATGGAGACTACACGAATAACACTCCGGATGTTCTATCATCGGCGCGGTCATAGTGGCAGGAATCGCCGACGGGCGTGTCGGCGCTACTGGGGAAAAACGCCGAGGGGGACGCTCGCCGCGGCAAAGCCGGCCGGCTTAGCCGAGTCGGCGTTACTGAAGAACGACCTGAAGCAGACCGACTTTCAGCGGGCCGGAACGAAAACGGATTGTGATCCAGGAACCTGTGTGCCACATGCGCGCCAGACACGCGGCAGACTGATCTTCAATCTCCTAAACCTCCTTCCGACGTTCTCCGCGCGGCGTGCCCGCGCCAAACAGACTCGCCCCTCGTCCTGACAAGTGCTCCTATCAGTCCTGCCCTTGGGATCCACATGACCTTGCCGAAGTCGTGCCCCTCCCGAGCCCGCCTCCAGACAGTCGTTGCCGCGCTACTTGCCTTTTTGCCCGACCCGGCCACAATACCCCTTTGCCGCAGTGGCTTGCCGGACAGATGACCTTCATCAAACAGGAGAGCCAAGATGAAACCCACATCCATGAAAGCCTTACTGGCACTCGCAATGACGACCGTGTGGTTCTCGTCGGCCATCGCCGCGATCGATACCGAATCGCTGCTCAACGAGATGACCGACCTGAGACGATTGGCAACCCTGCCCGAACCGCCGTATGTCACAAAGCAGTTCTCGAGTTGGGACCGAGCCTCCAAGAGCCACAGCGACTTCCAGGGTTACTTCGCCAACGGCGACTGCGGCCAATACCTGCGAATCGAGGACAAGGACGGTCGCAAGGAGCACGTCATGATGGACACCCCCGGCCCCGGAGCAATCGTTCGCATCTGGTCAGCCAATCCCAAGGGCACCCTGCGGATCTACCTCGACAAGGCCGACAAGCCGGCTATCGAGACCCCGATGACCAAACTGCTGGGCGGCGAAGTGCCCGGCTTTCCCAAGCCGATTGCCGGGGAGCGGTCGCGCGGGTGGAACCTCTACTTCCCCATCGCCTACGCCAAACACTGCAAGGTGACCAGCGACGAAGGCGGCTTTTACTATCACGTCAACTACCGCACCTGGCCGGCCGGCACCGAGGTCAAGACCTTCACCATGGAAGACACCCAGAGACTCGCCGACAAGATTAAGGATGTGGCCGACAGGTTGTCCAACCCCCGCCAGGGCGGGGGCCCACCGGACGAGCGAACCAAGAGCCCCTTCGAGGTCAGCCTCGCTCCCGATAAAGAGGCCGTACTCTGGGAGATGGAGGGCCCGAAGGCCATCTGCGGCTTCCTCGTCCGCCTCGATGCCGGTGATCTCGACGCCGCCGCCCGCCAGATTGTCCTCTACATGAGTTTCCATGGCGACAAAAAAGATGAAAAGACCGGCCAGCCTGTCCTCGAAAAGACCGTCGAATCCCCCATCGGCGACTTCTTCGGCACCGCACCCGGCCTGACGCCCTACGATTCGCTGCCGCTGGGCATTACCAAGGACAAGCCGCAGGACCTCTGGTGCCATTGGTGGATGCCGTTCAACAAGAAGGCGGTCATCAGGATCAAGAACCTCGGCGAGCAGGAAGTCCGCGTGTCCGGCGCGGTCGCCGTGATGCCCTGGGAGTGGAACGACAAGAGCTTGCTCTTCCACGCCAAATGGCGGATCGAGAAGAACCTTCCCAGCCGGCCGATGACCGACTGGGGCCACCTGGCTTGCAGCGGCCACGGCCGTTTCGTCGGCGGCTCACTGCACATCATCAACCCGGTAAAGGATTGGTGGGGCGAGGGCGATGAGAAGATCTATGTCGACGGGGAGACGTTTCCCAGCCATTTCGGCACCGGGACCGAGGATTACTACGGCTACGCCTGGTGCTGCAATGAGCGGTTCGTCCACGCCTACCACAATCAGCCGCGATGCGACGGCCCGGGCAACTTCGGCAACACCAGCGTGAACCGGTTCCACATCATCGATGACATTCCATTCACCAAGTCGTTCAAGTTCGACATCGAGAACTGGCACTGGAACCCGGTTTGTGACACGACGCGGGCCGCGATCAGCTACTGGTACGCCAAGTCGGGCTGCTGGGACGACTGGTTCTTCGGCCCGATCACCAGGGACGACGTCAAGATCGAACCCATGCCCGTCCTGCCGATCAACAAGGTGCCGGGCGCGATCGAAGGCGAAACAATGGAGGTGGTCGAGAAAACCGGCGCCACCAGCACGCAGGAACTGGGTGGATGGAGCAGTGAAAACCATCTGTGGTGGACCCAGGGCAAACCCGGCGACAAATTGACGCTGGCGTTCCAGGCCAAAGAGGCCGGCAGCAAACACGTGATCGTCCGGCTGACCAAAGCCGTCGATTACGGCATTGTTCAGCTTTACGTCAACGGTCAGAAGGCCGGCGACCCCATCGACCTCTTTCAGGCCGACGGCGTGGGCCGGACCGATGAGCTGGACCTCGGAACGTTTGACCTCAAGGAAGGCCGAAACCTCCTGACGGCGGAAATCGTCGGAGCCAACAGCAAGGCCAAGAAGGATTACATGTTCGGCCTCGACTACCTGTTGCTGAAGTAAAGCCGCAAACGACCGGTCTGTCGAGCCTGTGCCGGCAACCATCGAGTCGATCACCGACCGCGCCCTCATCTCAAAGGACGTGGTCGGTGTTGCTTGGGGTTTACGCAGGTTGTCGCCAAACAGAAGCGTTCGCCACAAGTTCGACCGTCCTGCTTGCTGTGGTGAGCGTAGCCGGCGGATCCCACCAAGGCAGACCTCGGATTCCGTTCGTGATTCGCACATCGGGCTTCGTTGGTCGTCCGGGTCTGGTCATGGATTATTGACCTGGGTTACGAGAGAAGGCGACCCGATGCAGCCGGCTCACTCCGCCGTTCAACGCTGGGCACCGACTGGACGCGCGACGGAATCTGAGTATTCTCCATGCGTCATCTCGATCGGCGATTGCGCCCTGAACGACGGGAGAGCTCGCAATGATGAACCTGATTCGGCAGACTCCGGCCCGGCGCACGGTTTGCGCATCGCTGTTGATCGCGGCGTGTACCTCAGGCGTGTGCGCGGCGACCAGCCCCGACATTGATTCAGCCGTGGCCGTTGAAAAGCGAAAACGCGAGTTTCTTGGGCGTCTCGCTGACGACTGGGCGGCTGCAGGCCATCCCATCCAGTGGAAACACGAGGAGTGGAAATTCGACGAGATCGAGCCGAACTGGTCGGGTGCGCTGGCCGCCATGCATCTGAAACGCAATCGCGAGGAGGTCTCAAAGGCCGACGCCTTCTTCGCCGCCATGCCATTGGACGAAAAGATCGATCCCGATATGCGGGTATGCGAGGCCATTCACGCCTACTACCTTTTCCGCGATGATCCTTCGCTGAGCCCGGCTGCAAGGAAGCGTCTGCTCGACATCATGCATGCCTTGCCGGCACCGCGAAGAATCAATCCCTCGATTTGGGAATTCGGGGCCACGGAAAACCATGCCTTCATGGGGCACACGTGGAATCTGATGACCGCCCAACTGGACCGAGACCACAACGCCGTGGCGGAGATGTCCCGGCACATCGCGCTCTTCATCATTGAGCATATCAGAAAGGGTTGGCTGGAGTACAACTCGCCGTGCTACGTGGAGAAGGAAATCGGCTGTCTCGTCATGGTGGCCGAGTGGGCCGAAGACCCCAGGTTGCGCCAAATCGCCGAGCTTGGCTTGGACGTGTTGTTTGCCGAACACGCGGCCCTGAACCTCGAAGGCATGCTCTGCGGCCCCGCCTGCCGCGTTTATCAGCCCGCCCACGACGGCATACTCCCCGCCGAGTTCAATCACAATAGCCGTCGGGACGCTCAATGCAGCGGCAGCTACCCGTGCATGTACATGCTCTTCGACCAAGGCCGGCCGCATTACTATGGCGTGCTGGGGGCGCCGCTTCTGGCCACCAGCCGATATGTGCCGCCCAAAGCGGTCACGGCGTTGGCAACGGCCGGCCCCGAGCGAGGCTGCTACGAGTTCAAGGCTCGCCGGCCAGGCCGCTACCACAACCTGCTCCGGGCGAAGCCCGGCCAGAGTTCGCCGCCGCCCGAGGTGTTCAGCTCCAGGGTGTACGCCTGGGTCACCCCCGATTTCATTCTCGGCTCGTTCCAGGAGGTCGACGGTCTGTTCGGAGCGTCCCGAGCCCTGCCGCTCAGCAGCGTTCTGCGGATCTCGGGCAGCACACGGCGGGCGGTCTACGCCGACCTCGTGCCGGCGGAACGGGAGGCGTCGGCGACCTCGACCGTTGATTGCGTCCAATACAAGAACGTCGTCCTCGGCCGTGGGAGCGTGGGGCAGGCTTATCTGGCCACAAAGGAATTCGACGAAGTCGCCGAACAGCAGGGCTGGATCTTCGCCCGGGCCGGCGGGACTTTCCTCGCTTACCGGGTGATCGGTGCCGCCTGGAAGTGGGCCGGCGCAGACGATCCCTCAGTTTTTGGTGATTTCGTCAAGTTCGAGAATCCACAGGCGCCTTTCGTTCTCGAAGTCGCCGGAACCAGCGACTACAAGGGCGATTTCTCGCGATTCCGCGCGGACGTGCTGGACAATACTATCAAGCAGGAAGAAAACACGGTGAGCTACGAAAGCTGTTCGCAGGGCAATGCCGGGCCGTCAGCGGAACGCTTCACCCTGACACTGAGGTACGGCCAACTGCCTCTTCTCGATGGCCAGCCGTTGGATCTCGAAGGATACGGCACGTTTGAATCACCTTATCTCAACTCGGCATGGGACTCGGGTATCGTCAATCTTCGATACGGCAGCGAGCGGCTGATGGTCAACGTCACACGACTCGAACGGGTGATCCGCACCGAAGAAACGATTACGCCGCTGTCATTGCCTTACCAGACTGATTGCGAGAAGCCGGACGCGGCGTGGGTACCGTTCCTGAACTACTGGCGGCTGAAACCGCAACAGTGGTATTGGAGCAACGACGGCGGCAAGCCCGGCGGATGTCTTCGCCACGATGCGGCTCGCGGAGTCGACAACGCCGAGCGAGGAGCACATGACGCGATGATTCTGCTGCGTGGTGGGGAAACATGGGCAGACTACAGCTTCGAGGCCGACGCCCGATCCGACAAAGGAACGTTGGGTCTCTGGTTCCGGGCCGACATGGAGGATGAGGGCGGCGGCAACGGCCGACGAGTCCAAGGCTACTACCTGGTGATCGACCCCGCACACAAGAAGTGCAGGCTGTGGCGGGCTCGCAAGGACGGCCTGCAATCCGCTGACGCAAAAGGCGAACCCGGACCGGCTGAGGTCAACCATTTCTCCAATCCCCTTCTCATCGCAGAGCAGCAAACCCCCGATCCGATCGCTGCCGGGTCGTGGATCCATCTGCACGTCGAGGTGAAGGGGAGCAAGATCGCCTGCTCGGTCAACGGACAGACGGTCATCACCACCGAAGACGGCACATACCCATCCGGCTCGGTGGGCTTGTTTGCCTACAAGGGTATGGACGTGCGATTCGATAACATTCGAGTCTCACCTTGATAGTTCACGGTTCTTCAGAAGACGGCAACAAGGTTCGTGGTCACGGCTTCAATCGCCTCGGACTGCGTGCGAAAACCGACGGAGCGGTCCGGTAGGGCAGTGTCGAGGTCGCCTTGGCGACCGAGACCTGCCATATTCTGCAGCCAACACCGGCAGGTCTCCGCCCTGCTTCGTCCGTCAGACTTCGCAGGGCTCCGACCATGCCCTGCCGTCTTCACACACATTCTTACGCCCCACGACTGACGACTGAGAACTGAAGAGTGACGACTCGTCTCTCAATTCGAGGCATAGCGGCTGGTACGGTCGCGACGCCTGGCCAACTCACTCGTGTAACGCAGTCCGAGCGTATCGGCGTGACGGCGGACCCAATCAGTCAGGCGCGTCTGGCCGGCAGGCGGCGCATTCACATACAACAGGCCTTGCATAAGCCCCTCAATCTCCTCCCGAGTCAGCACGACATCCCCGACCAGCCTCCCGATCACCCGACTCAAGACGTACCCGCACGTCGGCGAGACTGAAATGATCCGTCGAGGTTTGCCGATGATCTCGCCGATCGTCGCGACGAGCTGCCGGTAAGTGAACGTTTCCACTCCGATGGCGTTGATGACCACATTCTCGCGACTGAGGCCCTGCTCGACGGCCAACCGGGCCAGATCGTCGACGTAGATCGGCTGGATGCGATACTGCCCGTCGCCGAACACCCCAAAAAACGGGAATCTTCTGAGCAGCCAGGCGATGTTGTTGATCAGGATGTCTTCCTTGCCGAACAGGACGGCCGGCCTCAGGATCGCGTACGAAACGCCGAGGTCCCGCAGATACCGCTCCAACGCGGCCTTGCCGCGAAAGTACTCCAGCGGCGAATCCTCAGACGGATTGGTGATACTCACATGGACGATCCGCTGAACGCCGGCGGCCTTGGCGGCCTCGAACAGCGAGATCGTGTTCCGCACCGCTTCCGCGTGGGAGAAGCCCTTGTGGTTGAAACGCACCCAGTAGGTATTGTACAGCACGCTCGCTCCCGCCAGAGAGCGCCTCATCTTCTCCGGCTCGCCGAAATGGAAAGGATGAACCTCGATGCGATCGCCGAAATCGTGCCGACGGGCGGTTGAGTTGGTCAGCGTGCGGACGGCACAATCCCGATCGAGCAGCCGCCTGGCGATGTACCGGCCGGAATAGCCGAACGCGCCGGTAACGACGTGAATGTCTTGATAGCTCATCATACTGTCAGACTGTTAGGCCGTTAGACTATTCGGAAGAAGCTGAGGGCAACGAATTCGATAGTGCCGTCCTTCATCGTCATGCCTCGGCCTACCACCTATCCTAAGGCGGACCGCCTTTTTGCGGGCCGCAGTCCAAGGGCTCTGTGATCCGGAAACATGCGCGCAAGCCGCACAGATATCCGGCCGCAAGGTTCTAAAAGTCTAACAGCCGAAGAGCCTGGCAGTCTAGAAAATGAAATCCGTCGACAGAAAGCGCGAGTGACGTCCGATCACGATCTTCGAGATGATCTGCTCGTTGTAGTCGGTGGCCTTGGCGGCAACCAGGCTGCGAATCGAGAACACCCTCAGAGCATCCGAGACCGACAGCGTTCCCTCGGCCGAGTCCTTGCGGCCGGTGAAGGGGAACTTGTCCGGCCCGCGTTGACACTGGCTGTTGAGGTTCACCCGGCACACCTGGTTGACGGCCGAATCGATGATTTCGCTCAACTGCTCGGGATCCGAGCCGAACAAGGCCACCTGCTGGCCGTAAGGCGACTCGGTCAGCCAGTCGATGACCTCCTGTTCATCGTCGTACGGCACGATCGGCGTGACCGGCCCGAACTGCTCGACCTGGCAAATGCGCATGTCCGGCTTGGCGGGGTAGACAACCGCCGGATAGTACATCGTGTGGTCGATCGTCCCGCCGGCCTCATTGATCACCCGAGCACCAGCGGTAACGGCATCGCTTACCAGTTCGGCCAGCCACTCGGGCTTACCCTGTTCCGGCAGCGGCGTGATCGTGACCCCCTCCTCCCAGGGCATGCCGACTTTCAGTTTGCCGAGCGCGTCGCAGAACTTGCCGCAGAACGTCTCGGCCAGACGGCGCTGAACAAAAATGATCTTAATCGCCGTGCACCGCTGGCCGTTGTACGACGTTGCGCCCAACAGGCACTCCTTGACCGCCAGATCGAGATCGGCATCGGGCAGGACAACGGCCGCGTTCTTGGCCTCCAGACCGAGAACGCACCGCAGGCGGTTGGGCCGCGGGTGCTGATGCTTGAGGATGGATGCGACTCTGGCCGAACCGATGAACGCCAGCACGTCGACCCGGCCGCTGGTCATCAAGGGCCCGACAACGACCGGTCCGTCTCCGTAAACCGTGTTCACCACGCCGGGCGGGAAGGAATCGGCAAAAGCCTGCAGGAGCGGCGCGTGCAGAAGCACACCGTATTTCGGCGGCTTGAAGATGACCGTGTTGCCCATGATCAGGGCCGGGATCAACGTCGTGAACGTCTCATTGAGCGGGTAGTTGTACGGCCCCATGCACAGTACCACACCAAGCGGGCTGCGGCGAACCTGGGCCACGAATCCCTGCTCGACCGCGAACCGCGAACTGATGCGGTCCAGATCCTTGAGTGCGTCAATGGTATCGGCGACGTACTCGAGCGTGCGATCGAACTCCTTGGTTGCGTCGGGCAGGGTCTTGCCGATCTCCCACATGAGCAGCTTGACCACCTCGTCGCGAACCGCCTGCATGCGCGGCATGAACGCCTCCACGTGACGGATGCGATCCGCAACGGACATCGTCGGCCAGTCGCCGCAACCCTTCGCGTAAGCCTTACAGGCCGCATCGAGAGCCTGAAGCGACTCGGCCTCGGCCATCAGCGGGTAGTGCCCCAGCCTGTATTGCACCGCCCCGTCGGCACCCGCCACGCAAACGGGCGACAACACCTCCTCGCACGGCCCTGTCCAGGTATGTACCCGCCCATCGATCAGGTAACGGGCCCCGGCCTCGTAATAGCCGATCCTGAGGTTTTCGGGAATCTCTTCGGTCCGCGGGAAGACGGGCGCGGGTGAGTTGACCATTGTGGCCATGGAAAGCCTCCAACAAGCGGAAAGGCGACAAGAACGTCCGTCGTCGGCTCAACAGTGTATCACCGCGCGGCGAAGACACAACACGCCCGCAGAATGAGCCATCCTGCCATGCTTGCCCGAGTGGCGGTATCACAGCACGTTGGACAGACTCAGCACCGAGAGAATCTCGCGGAAAGGGTAGCGGTTGGGGTGCGAGAAGAAGACCGGAATCTCGGTACCACAAAACCGGGACTTGGTGAAACATACGCCCTTGAAATTGTAGAAGCGGTTGCCTCGTTCAAAGAGCAGCTCCAAGCCGAGAGTCACCAGCCGGCTTTCCGAGCGAGGGGTACCGTTATTGACGGCCAGCGGCGAAAGACCAAGGTTGAGAATCTCGGCGCCCTCCTCCTTGAATCGTTCGGCAGCGGCGGTAACCAGGCAGTAATAGACCCCCTGTCTGAAATCCTGGCTCGACCTCGTGATATCCGGCGTGTACCCGATGACTCGGCCCTGCGAGTAGATGGGGTCGAACACGGCAAAACCCGTCAGTCGTCCGTCGCGCCGGGCAACGAACATGCGGGTGTCCCCGTTGAGCTGCATGTCAAACGGTCGCACGAGAAAAGACATTTGCCTGCTCTTGACCCGCCTGGTGCCCAGCCATTCCTCGGAGATTCGCGCGAGCTCCTCACGCGGGCTGCTGCCGTCCTCCTCAACGGTGATGCCACGTTCCATGGCCTGGTTGCGGGCCGTTCTGACCACCTGTTTTCTCTTGCCGGTCAGGTTCCAGCGGGCCAGCGGCAACAGCGTCTCCACGCCCATGTGCAGAGAACGCAAACCGAATTCATCGCGGAGCATCGTCGCGGTGTGCTCACGGATCTGGACAAAACAGGTCTGAGGGTGCTCGCGAAGGACCTCTCCCACGATCCGAGGTATATCGGCAAACGCGCAGACGGGGTCTCCCAGGACAAAACGCGTCCCGCAATACTGCCGGTAGGCAATATAACCCACGGCCGGCATGTCGTGGTACCGCATGCCCGGTTGGAGCGTGGAGTAGGCCATGCAGTGTGTGCCGAACTGCCGAAGATAGTCGAGCCGCTGCTGAAACGAGAAACGCTGCACGGTGTCACCGAGCATTGGACACGAGCGTGTCCTCCACGAACCGCCGCATCAGAAAGTCAAACAGCTCCTCAGTCATCGTCACGCGAGACACGTCCGAAATCGGGCGGTGATTGCAGACCCAACTGGGCTCCGTGTACTTGGCATAGGGAAAAAATGGACGCGTACTCCGATACGCGGCCCGCTCGACCTTGTTGTCCGTCACCAGACCCGTCGGCGGCAACGAGGCATCATAGTAATAACCGGCGAGCCGCATCGCTCGCTGCATTGAATCAACGATGTACGCGATCGGAAGGTTGCGACTGTTGACCACATTGAACGTCTGATTCTCGGCCAGACTCCCTGAGGCCCGGATTGCCATGCAAACCCGTATGACATCATCGACGGTGACCACGTTCTTGGTCACGTCGCCCGAGCCGTACAGCCGCGCATTCACGTTGATCCATCGGCCTGTGGCCGCCCGGTGCCAATACCGGGAGTATTCAGCGCTCCCCCCGACGGCGTGAAGGGCCGCATGGTAAAGGGCGAGCAGATAGCCGTACATCATCCTCGCTTCACCCATCGAGTCGCCGTTTCGTGAGTCGCCGACCAGAATACTCGGGCGAATGATCGTGAAAGGCAGCCCCGAAGCTCGTACGATCCTTTCGCACTGCCACTTGGTGTTCTCGTAGACGTTCTTGAAACCCTCACTGGCGTCAATGTTGTCCTCGTCGATGACGTCCGTGCGTTTCCCGCAGACGTAGGCCGTGCTCATATAGTAGAACCGGTCCAGCCTGTCGAAATGCCTTGCCAGCGACAGGATGTTTTCCGTACCGCCCACGTTCGCCCGGCGTATCTCGTCCGCCCTGGTGTCATCGAACGTCGTGGAGGCCGCCAGATGCCACAGCTCGTCGATCTTGCCGTTGAGTCGTGTCCGGACCTCCTGCTCGACCCCACAACCCGATTCGGTGATATCCCCTCGAACAAAATGCACGCGCGACGAAACAAGATCGCCGAAATGGCGCCTCAGGGTGCACTCAGCCTTGTCAGACCTGACAAGCACGTGAAGCGTGTCGTCGCTCTCCAAGAGCAGACCCTTGGCCAGTGCTCGACCAAGAAAACCACTCGCTCCCGTGATGAGTATCTCTTTGGCCATCTCAATCGACCTCCCCCTGTCGACACGCCCGCGGTCCTGACAGGCCGCAAACCGCAAGCCGCCAACCAGTCGATTTCGCGAGCTGTCCGCAACTTTCCCGTTTCAAGTCCTTCGTACCACTCCTCCTCAATGCCACACTGCGGGATGTCAGTGTAGCAGCAATCGCGCTTTTTTTTCAAGAGTTTTTTGCCCGAACTTCGGTACAACCACCCGATTTTGTAGTTGCAGGCATCCGCCTTCTCAAAGAAGACAAAGCGCAAAAATTGCGTATGTCTCACATGGGGCTCATCTTAATCACCCAAGTTACCACCTTTCTCCCGTTGCGCACCTTGCCAAAGTGCCCCCACGACCCAATCATCTGTCACCTCCAATAACAGCACCACGGGTTCGGTCCGATAATGGCGCACCCCGATCACCATCCACTATATTTGCCAGAAAATGATACGCATCAGAGTAATCGAATTCTGAAGAGTTGCTAAGAGACACGCGACCGCTATGGGCATCCATGGAAGCGCTGACGCTTAGGAAGTTATCCTAGGTGGCGGCGATGCGTCGTGAGCCCGCTCAGCGGTCGCGACAGCCCTTTTGGCAATCGATAACTCTTTACGGACAACGGGATTCAAAAGAAAACCAAGCACATACTCGTGCGGCTATCAACAGCCCGGTTTCTCCTGTTTTCGATTGGGCGGTGATGCCCCCATAACGAGGGGTAGAATGCCTTCTGGTCACCTCGGCGAATAACCGTTACTTCCGCCTTCGATGTGGACGCTGATCGGCCGAGACGAAGCCTTCCCGACCCCGCGCTATCGGAGGACATCTTTCCCAAACTGCCGTTTCTGACGTGATGACGACAAGAAGAAAGCCTGCAGACGCAGGTCCGCAGGCTTTTGCCGTTGCCTATGGTCCCGCCGGGAAAGACGGGTTTCGCATCATGCCCCTCATTTCTTGGCGAACTGCGCGTCGAAGACAATCTGGGACGAGGGAAAATCGACCTTGCGGACGAACGCGCAGGCCTCGGCAGCACCGTGCTCGCGGTCCATGCCGGCATCCTCCCATTCCACGGACAGCGGGCCGTCATAACCGATTTGGTTCAGCGTTCGAATGATCTCTTCGAAATTGATGCAGCCATGGCCAAGCGACCGGAATTCCCACGAACGGTCCGGGTGCCCGAAGTCCAGGTGCCCGCCGAACACCCCCGCTCGTGTCGGCGTACTCGACCAATACACGTCTTTCATGTGCACGTGGAAAATCCGGTCGCCAAACTCCCTGAGGAACCGAACGTAGTCGACCCCCTGATAGCCGAAGTGGCTGGGATCATAGTTGAAGCCGAATCGCTTGTGCCCTTTAACCGCCTCGATCGCTCGAGCGGCGGAAGCGATGTCAAACGCGATCTCGGTGGGATGAACTTCCAGTCCGAAGTAGACATCCTCCCGATCGAACACATCAAGGATGGGAATGAATCGCTTGGCGAAATCCTTGTAGCCCGCGTCGATCTGACCGGGCAGGACCGGGGGGAAGGAATAGAGCAGGTACCAGATGCTGCTGCCGGTGAAACCGTTAACGACCACGCGCTTCAGGTTCTTCTTAACGGTGCCCGGGGCGGCATCGAAGAACTTGCGGGCGGCGCGGGCCGTGTCCATCATCTCGGCGGCGGCCCGGGTGCGGACGCCTTCGGGCTTCCCATCGCCCCAAACGTGCGGCGGAAGGATCGATTTGTGGCGCTCGTCGATGAGGTCGCAGACCGCTTGGCCAACCAGATGGTTGCTGATCGCGTAGCAGGCCAGACCGTTCTTTTGCAGCACCTCCCATTTCCGTTTACAGTAGCTGCGGTCCTCGAGAGCCTTGCTGACCTCGAAGTGATCTCCCCAGCAAGGCAGTTCGATCCCATCGTAGCCGAGTTTCTTAGCCTTCTTGCAGATGACATCGAACTTCAAATCCGCCCATTGACCGGTGAACAGCGTGACGGGTCGTGCCATTTCAGGCCATCCTTTCATCAACGAAGACCAACCGGCGCCCAAGCCGGCGCCCCTGCGAATCCGCACTTCAACCCAGCGGCACAAATCGCCCGTAAGAACCTCATACTTCTTGTTCGGGCCGAAACCGCCTGCCGCCAGCCTATTCAGGCCGCAAATGTTACCACGGGTCGGACAGGGTTGGCAATCGGGCAGGTCGACACAAGCTGTCTGTCGCCCCGTCGTCAGGGACCGTACTCGGCCAGGATCGCAGCCGGGATACCCGGTCGAGCCAACGCCCGGAGGCGGAATCGCTCGCTGATTCGGCCGAAGACCGGCGAAATACCGAACGTATGGTGTACCTGGCGAAGCCCCCCGATCACCGCCTCGGCGGTCAGGGTAGGCAATCCTTTGGCCAAGGCCTCAAGCCGGGCAAACCAGCCGACAACGGCAGGCATCAGCCAAAGGGCGGTTAGACCGGCCAAGGTCTCGTATCCGAAGTAGGCCGGCCCGGAAAACGCGTGGGTCTCCAGTTTCACGCGCATCGACCGACAGATGGGTTCCAGGGCCTCGTCGGCGGCCGGGCCGACCCGGCCCAGATCCTCAAAACGGACTGACGGCCACTCGGGCCGGCAGGCGGGAATGGGGCCGCCGCCGGCCGAAAAACTGCGGGATTCCCTGTATCGTCGCCACGAACGTATCCACCTCCCGGCCAGGCCGAGGGCCCGATCCTGCGGCCCCTCGGTCAGCGAATGGAGAAACACCCATTGGCGAAACAGCTTGCCGGCCCTGGCCGGCGCGACAGCGGACGGCAGACCGGGGGAGGCCTTCCGAACCTCTTCAAAGACCGCATCGGCCAGCAGTGTCATCAGCTCATCGAACCGGTCGTCGCGGACCTTCGCGATCTCCAGACCGTAAACCAGATCGAGAAGCCGGCATCCGGCCAACAGTCGCAACCGAATCGACAGGCTTTCCCGTCGCAGAAGACCCTCAAACGCCGCCGCAATGGAGGTGAATTCTCGCGCCGTCAAGCTTCGCTGACCCCGCCAACTCGGGGCATGCGACATGGGGCGAGCCCCGATCTCGGTTGCCAGCGACGCGATCTCGGCGGCGTGTACGCTCAGAGGGCGTCCCTTGTTTGCCGCAACCGAGGGGCAGTCGAAGCGAAGATCGACTCGTACGACATCCGCGCCGGGACTTGGAGCAAAAGGGTACAGGCGACAGGCCAGCGGCTTGATTTCCCGACCGCTCTCGGCCTGCAACCGGCAGAGACCGTCTTGACGAAGAAAGATGCAGCCGCCCTCCGGCCGATGGGCAAGACAGTAATATCGGCGACCGGAGAGCCGATAGCTCTCGAAAAGCCTTGTCCCGGCGAGTCTGGCCGCCCAGCCGGCCGAAATGATCCGCCGTCGCTCATCGGCGTCAACGTTGACAACCAGGTTGCGGCAGCAGTAACCGCACCGATGGCAGTCAAACCGCTGGAACAACGGTAAACGGATAGGCACCGTCTTGGTCATGGGCTTGCCACGGCACGCACACCGTGCGCAGGACCCGCTCGGACAACCGGTCTCGGGCTGCGCTCAGCCTCCACCAATGCCGCCCTGGTTGACGGTGACGAGATTCGGGAACGCCTCTTCCTCGATCTCGCCCTGAATAATGATGGTTGGCTTCACGAGCAACAGAAGCGTCCGTTCGTCTTTCACGCGTGACCTGTTGGTGTAGGCCCGCTTGAGGATCGGGATCTTGCTGAGGATCGGGACACCCGCTTCAACTTCGGTCTCACCGGCCTGCTTCAGGCCGCCCAAGAGCAGCCAGCCGCGATCGGGGACGGTCACCGTCGTCGCAATAGAGGTGGTGCTGATATTCGGGAGTTTCATGGGTCCCGTCGCGTCGACCACGTCTTGCAGTTCACTGGCATAGACGGTCGGAATCAGCTCCATGGTCACATATTTACGATCCCCCGAGACGGTCGGCTTAACCGAGAAGGTCCGTCCAGATGGT